>NZ_JAGHWR010000003.1:0-148291 GCF_017746155.1 Xanthomonas sp. D-36-1 | reverse complement strand
TTGATCAGACCTTCCCTAGTGCTGGGCCTCGAATGGACCTACGCCGAACTGGACGCCTTGGTGGGCCGTCTGGCGGCCTTGTTGCGCCGGCGCGGCTGCGTCGATGGAGAGCGGCTCGCGGTGCTGGCGCGCAATTCGGTGTGGCAGGTGGCCCTGCACTTTGCCTGCGGGCGGGTCGGCGCAATCTATGTCCCGCTCAACTGGCGCTTGAGCGCCAGCGAGCTCGATGCGCTGCTGCAACGCGCAGCGCCGCGCGTGTTGCTGGGCGACGATGTCGCGGCCGCTCGCACGGACATGGACGCCCTGGCGGACTTTATCGCCAGTGCCGATGCACTGGAGCCTGCCGACACGCCATCGATTCCACCGGATCGTGTGAGCCTGATCCTGTTTACCTCCGGCACCTCAGGTCAGCCCAAGGGCGTGATGCTCAGCGAGCAAAATCTGCAGCACGCCGCGCATAACTTCGGCGTCACCACGCGCGTGGACGCACGC
The DNA here is from genome assembly GCF_017746155.1 of Xanthomonas sp. D-36-1. Lineage (NCBI taxonomy): Bacteria > Pseudomonadati > Pseudomonadota > Gammaproteobacteria > Lysobacterales > Lysobacteraceae > Xanthomonas > Xanthomonas sp. D-36-1. Next base: position 147,799 of record NZ_JAGHWR010000003.1, on the reverse strand, counting down.
AGCAGCTTTCTGTGCGAAGCGCCGATGTTTCACATCATCGGCCTGGTCACCAATGTGCGCTCGGCGCTGGCGGTGGGCGGCTCGATCCAGGTTTCCAATGGCTTCGAGCCCCAACGCTCGTTGGGCTGGCTTGCCGATCCATCGCTGGGAATCACACACTACGTCGGCGTGCCGCAGATGATGCAGGCATTTCGCAATCAGCCCGGCTTCGATGCGGCAGCGCTGCGCCATCTCACCGCATTGGTCAGCGGCGGTGCGCCGCACGCCAGCGACGATCTGCTTGGCTGGCTGGACGATGGCATCCCGATGGTCTGCGGCTTCGGCATGAGCGAAGCGGGCACGGTGTTCGGCATGTCGGTGAACTGCGATGTGATCCGCAACAAGCTGGGCGCGGCCGGCATCGCAACGCCCTCGGTGCAGACGCGCGTGGTCGATGACAAGGGCAACGACTGCCCAGCGGGCGTTCCCGGGGAACTGCTCTTGCGCGGCCCCAACCTCAGCCCCGGTTACTGGCGCGACCCGCAGGCAAGCGCCGAGGTGCTTGATGGGCAGGGCTGGTTCCGCACCGGCGATATCGTGCAGCGCGACGCCGACGGCTTCTTCTGGGTCGTCGACCGCAAGAAGGACATGTTCATTTCCGGCGGCGAGAACGTGTATCCGGCAGAGATCGAAACATTGCTCGCAGACCATCCGGACATCCGCGAGTGCGCGGTGGTCGGCCTGGCCGACCCGCAATGGGGCGAGGTGGGTTACCTGGCGATCGTGCCGGCCGCTGCGGCACCGGACCTGGAGGAGATCCGCAACTATCTGGCCGCACGCCTGGCCAAGTACAAGGTGCCCAAGCATCTGCGCGTGGTGGACGCCTTGCCGCGCACGGCAACCGGCAAATTACAAAAAGCGCGCTTGAAGGACACCTTGGCCAGTGACACCTGAGGTGCCGTCGCATGGGCGCGAATGCGCACCGCCAACGGCACGACGGGCAGCCTGGGCTGCCCGTTGCTGTGGCGCGGCGCACGTTCCGATGTATGCAGCCACGCTCAATGGCCCCTGGGCGTCGATGCAACCCAGCATGCATCGCCAAGCGTTGCGCGTTGCGCCAGCCTTATGCGCTCACGCAGACGCATCCAGCAATACATCGTCTTCGCCAACGCGGTCGTCCACCCACACCGCGCCCTGCTCGGCCATGAGGGCCAGCTGGTGCTCCAGCTCGCGCATCAGCAAGCGCACGCCCGGCTTGTGGATTGCGCTGCCATCGCGATAGATCACCCCGCCTGCGCGCGCCTGCGAGGGTTGCTGCAACTGGAAGGCACGCAACTCGCCGCGTGCGATGTCGCCGGCCACCATCATGCTCGGCATCACCGCAATGCTGTCGGTACCGAGCAGGATTTCGCGCGTGAAGCTGGCCGAGCTGGAACGCAACTGGTCGCGCGTTGCAAGTCCGTGCTCGCGCATGACCTGCGCCACGTCGCGTTCGACATGCTGGCTCAGGGTCGGCAGCACCTGCCGGTAGGCCACCGCCTCGGCAATGCGCACCGGCCCATTCGCGAACAGCGGGTGGTCGCTGCGCGCCACCAGCGCAATCGGGTCCTGGTACAACACCTTGCGAATCAATGCGTCGTAGCGGGCCAGCGGATACAACCGCCCGACCACCAGATCGATCTCGTTACCGGCCAGCTTGGGCAACAGCTCATCGGTGCGGCCGTGCAGCAGGCGCACCCGTAGCGTCGGTTCGGTGCGATACAGCGCGGCCAGCACCGCCGGCAGCAAACCGCTAGCCGCCACCGGCAAGGCGCCCACAGTGATCGTGAGCGCATCGTCCTGCAGCAGCCCTTCGAAGGTGTCCTGCGCACGTCGTAGCTGACCCAGCACCACATGCGCAGTCTGCACCAGCACCTCGCCCATCGCGTTGGGGCGCACGCCGCGCGAATGCCGCTCGAACAGCGGCGCACCGACGATCTCTTCGATCTCCTGCAAGGCGCGCGTGAGCGCGGGCTGGGTGACATTCAGGACGCGTGAGGCGCGCAACAGGCTTTTCTGTCGGTCCAGCGCTTCGATAACACGCAGGTGCCGCACCTTGATGCGATGTTCAAAGAACACGGAAGACATTGTCATGGGGGTGGGCCTTACGTTGGGAAGTCGGGTAATGCGGCGATGCAGCGCACGGCCAATACGCACCGCTCAGCGCGCATGGGGCACACGCCGCGTCTGCATGAAGTCTTCGAACGATTCGCCGCGCATGATTGCGTAGACCTGCAGATTGGTCATGCGCACCACACGGGCGAATTTTTCGATGACGAAGAAGTTGGCGCCGTACTGCACCAGGCCAAGCCAGTCGCGCGCACGGATCAGCGCCTTCTCCTGCTCGGTGAGTTCGGCTTCCTGCATCAATACTTCTGCATCCTGCAAGAACCGATCGCGCCACGGGGCGCGGATCATGTGCCAGAAAAAGCGGTTGAGGCGCAGCGCGCGATTGCTGGTACGCAGATCGAACAGGTACGTGCCGCCGATCTGCTCCATGCCATGGGTTTGCGGATTCATCAGCACCTCCTCAGGCCGCGGCGGCAGTGCGCGCAAGCAGCTCGGCCGAACGCGGCGCGCCGGCCGCTTCTTCGCCGGGCTCGTAAAGCACCACGGTCATCGCAGTGGTGGTCATCAGGTAGTAGTTCTGATGCAGCTTGCGGATCGGCCCATCCAGCGCGCCGCGCATCGCCAGCCACATGATCTGCTCCACGCTCTCCGCACCGCCCAGGCGCACGTAATCGGTGTGGGTGAGATGCGTGAGGGTCTCGGGCGCATGCTGGAACCGGTCCAGAAATTCCATGTCCCATTCGGTGTCGTTGAACCCGGTGCGTTCGCCATGGATCTGGTGCGATAGCCCACCGGTGCCCACCACCACCACCCGAAGATCTTCCGGATACGATTCGATCGCGCGGCGCACCGCCTGGCCCAGGCGATAGCAGCGCCGCGCGGTCGGCAGCGGATACTGCAGCACGTTGATGGCGATCGGCACCACCGTGCCCGGCCAGTCCGGCACATGCGGCCATAGCAGCGGCAGTGGCGCCGCGCAGCCATGGTCGATCGGCTTGTCCTGGAACACGGTCAGGTCGAATTCGTCATTGACCAGGCATTCGGCGATATGCGCCTGCAACTGCACGTCGCCGCGGATTGGCGGCAGGTTGCGCAGGCCCGCGCCCTCGTCGGCAACCGGAAAGCGCTCGCCCACGCCCAGCGCGAAGGTGGGATACAGATCGAAGAAGAACGTCGTGCAGTGGTCGTTGTAGAAGAACACCAGCACGTCGGCTCGTTGCTCGGCCAGCCACGCAGCCACTGGCGTGTAGCCGTCGAACAACGGCTTCCACACCGGGTCCTGCTGCTTGCCCTTGTCGTAGGCCACCCCGATGGTGGGAACGTGCGAGGTCCCGATACCGCCGATGATGCTTGCCATGTTGCGCTCCTGCGACGCGGGCCGGGCCCTGATCAGGGCAGGCGCGCATCAGTGGGTGATTCGGGATCTGCAACGCAATGGATCCCAAAAGAGGGCGACCAACGACTCCGGATCGCCAAAACGGTATCCTTGGGATCCAAATTGCCATCAAGCGATCTCATCCGCAAGGTTTTTATACACGTAAGTGCGAGTTTTCCCTGTCGAAGGAACGTGCGCTGCGGTATGGCGCGAGAGAATGGAGCCAATGGCGAACAACCACCGATTGCAAGCGATTCAGCAGCTACGCGAATTGATCCTGTGCGGCACCTTCGCGCCCGGCGAGCGCGTCACCGAGGCGGCACTGGCCGAGCGCCTGGCGATTTCGCGCACGCCGATCCGTCAGGCCCTGCCGGCGTTATGCCAGGAAGGGCTGCTGGTGCAGGCGGGCAGCCGTGGTTACGCCGTGCGGCGCTTCAGCCAGCAGGAAAGCCTGGATGCACTGGCAGTGCGCGCAGTGATGGAAGGCATGGCCGCACGCACCGTCGCCGAACGGGGCGCCCCCGCCGAGCTGCTCGCCACGTTGTATGCCTGCCTGGGCGAAGGCGACCGCATCCTGGCCAGCCGCACCCTCTGCGCCGACGATGAGCAGGCGTATGGCGCAATGAACGCCCGTTTCCACCGCGCCATCGTGGAGGCGGCCAACAAGCCGATCCTGACCGAAACCGTGGAACGCTGCACATTGGTGCCGTTCGTCAGCCCGGTCAACGTCGTGTTCGGCCAACGCACTGCCGCGCTTGCCTACGACGATCTGTTTTACGGACACAGGCAACACGGCGCGATCGTGTCGGCCATCGAGCAACGCGATGGCGCACGCGCGGAATTACTGTTTCGCGAACACGCCAACACGCAACGGCACAGCATGGGAATCTGAAACGCACGTGTTGCGGCGGTTGGACCCACTGCACGCGCTGTGCCGCATATTGATGGATGACGTGGAGTACACGGCGCAAACAGCGCAAGCCGATCCACTCGGCATCGCACCACCTCCATCCCACACGCCGGCCTCCCTGCGCCGGCAATGTGGGACGCAGGACCGGCGCGCGTTACAGCGAGTGCACGATCATCAGGTTATAGCTATTGCCTGCCACCGAGTTCTCGACCTCGAGAGGGAGGTAAACATTGAAGTTGAGAAGGTTCTTTTCGTCGAACCGCCAGGACAACCCAGGGCCGACATAGAACTGCCTGCGCTTGCTGTCGGGGATGCTCTGGTCGTTGGTGCGGTTGTTCTTCAACTGCTGCAGGTAATATCCATTGATGCCCAGACGCAATTGTTCGGTGACCTTGAACGAGCTGGCGAAGTTTGCCCAGAGCACATCGCCGGCCTGGCCATTGCGAAAACGGAACCCGGGAATCGGCGGCACGCCACCGGCGCGGCTGGTGCGGAAGTTGTAGAGATAATTCAGCCGCCCGCTGATTTCCCAACTGTCGCTGGGTTGCACGGTGAAGGCCCAGTGCGGTGCGACCGACCAGAAACCGGTGCTCTGGTTGATGGCGATATCGCGATCGAACTTGCCCACGGGCGCGAAGGCGTCGATGGCGAATCGCTGGAAGAAGAATACCCGCCCCTCGCGCATCACCGGCGGCATCTGCAGCGCCGGCCCGAACGAGATATCGCCCATACCCAAGCCATTGCTGCTCAAGCGCACCGGGCTATCGGCAGCGACGGAGGTATCGTAATTGACCAGCGGCACGATCGCATTGAAGCTCAACGAACCGCCTTTCCAGGTGTATGGCGTGACATAGATGAGCTGAGTCAACGCGACGCTGACGCCAACCTTGGGGTCGCGGAACGCCGGCGAATTGTCGCCGCTGGCATTTTTGATCGCATCGAAATCGTAGTACCGCAGATACTCGATGGCCGTCCATCCAGGCTTCATGGAGCCGAAGCCATCTAAGAAGCTGGTGCCCCCCAAATTGACGCCTTGGGGTGGCGCCGCGGTTTCCGGCACAGCCTGCGCCCATGCTGCTGGCGACGCTGCGGCCAGCAAGGCAGCGATGATCAATGCAGGTTGACGAGGCGACAGCCCACGCGGCAACACCGAACCACAACGAGCAGACGAACGGACGCGTTCCACTAGGCGAATCTCCGATGCAAAGGGAATGGATGACTGCGATGCGACGCGACATGGAGGGAGGAGAAAACGGGACCGGAAGACGGCGGCATGCGGCATGCGCCATCAGGACAGCGATGAGTAAAGGTGTTGTCTGCAGCCCGGATGCGCTGACTCAGCCAGTGCCGACCCGCAGCAGCAGCGACCCGAGCCGTTGCTGGAACAACCAGCGCCCCTGCTCAAGCACCAGCACATCCTCGAAGCTGCCCAGCAATGCGGGCGATTGCGCCGTCCACGGCGGCGCTGCGGCGGTATCACCAGCGGTGTAAAGCAGTACGTGGCTGTGCGCGTGCGCCAGCGTGTGCGATTGGACGCTGACCAAGGTATTGAGCATCAGGTGGCACGTGGTGCGCGGCGCACGCTCGCGAAACGACTGCAAGATGGCCTCGCGCCCACGCACGGGCGCATCCGGTGCACTGGGGCGCGCGAACACACCGTCGTCGGTGAACAACGCGGCGAGGCCGGCATGATCATGGCGATCGTTGTACAGCGCGAACCGGCGGATCGCTTGCTCGCAGGCGATGATGATCGAGGCGTCTTCGTGCATGCAGCGCTCCTCAAGACGTGACCAACGCAATCTCGATACCCGGCCGACTGCGTGTTTCGGCGATAGTCGCCACGTAGCGCCATCCGTTCGGCCTACGCGCCATCACGCGGCCTGCAACCAGTCGCGCAGCGCGTCGCTGACGGCGGAAGGTGCTTCGACCGGCGCCATGTGCCCGCAGTGCTCGAAGATCGCCAGCCGCGCCTGCGGAATGTGTCGTGCCATGTCCTGATGCCGCGCCAACGGGCTCCACGCGTCTTGTCGCCCGACTCCCAACAACGTAGGACACGTGATGTGCGCGAGCACCGGCCCCGCATCGGGGCGTTCCAGCAAGGCGTGGGTCTGCCCAGCAAAGCTCTGCGCACTGTGCCGCTGCACCATGGCCATCAAGTCATCCATCAACTCGCTGTCGGCGCTGTGATCGGGGTGCAGCATCGGCGGCAGCCAGCGCTGCGCCAGCGCCTGCATCCCCTGGGCGTGCGCCAGTCGCACCAACGCAAGTCGTTCTTCGCGTTCGCCGGCGCGGCGCGGCGCGATGCCTGTATCCAGCAGGGCCAGCCGCAGCACGCGCGCGGGCGCCTGGCGCATGATGTCCAGCGCGACCCGTCCGCCCATCGAATGTCCCGCCAGCGCAAAGTGCGGCGGCGCGACGGCCAATACATGCGTGGCCATCTGCGTGATGCTGTCGAAGCCGGCGAAATCCATCACCTGCACATCGGCCAGATCGCGCAGCGCGACGCGCTGCGGTTGCCAGATGGCGGCGTCGCATAGCAGGCCGCACAACAGCAGCACTGCCGGCTTGGAGGAAGGAGGCGCAGACGAAGTCATGGCGCGACTGTAGCCACGGCAGCCACGCACGTCGTATGGAACCTGCTGCCTTCGCTATAGCATAAAAGGCATATCAAGGCATGACAGACAGCCGCCGACGCCGATTGCGGCGGCTGGCGCGATGGGCTCACGCGCCGCCGGAGGCGCGCTTCCACAGCACATCGACCAACGGCGGCAACTTGCCGGCCAGGCCCAATACCGATCCGCGCAACAACGTCAGGTGCATGTCGTCGTTGGAAAACACCGTGTTGATCGCATCAAAGCCGTAGGCGGCAACGGTGTTCTCGCTGCGCCGGGTACGTGCCCAGCGTTGCAGGCGATGCGGCGCGGCCCAATCGGCACGTTTGGCCATCGCCTCGCGCACGCTCTGCCGCAACGCCGCCACATCGCGCAGGCCCAGGTTGACGCCCTGCCCGGCCAGCGGATGCACCACATGCGCGGCATCGCCCAGGGTCAGCACGCGGCCGCTGACGTACTGCTGCACCAACTGCCGTTGCAGCGGGAAGGCGGTGCGTGCCGACACCACGCGTACCTCGCCCAGGCGCGCCGCGAAGGCCTGGGTCAACTCCCGCGAGAAATCGGCATCGTCCAGCGCCAGCACGCGCTCGGCGTCGGCATCCGGCAAGGTCCACACAATCGAACTGCGGCCATCGGCGAACGGCAGGAAGGCCAGCGGCCCGGTCGTCAGGAAGCGCTGCCAGGCGGTGGCCTGATGCGGGTGTTCGGTTTCCACGAAGGCAACCACGCCGCGCTGTGCGTAGGCATGCCGGGAAACCGGCAGCCCGGCGAGTTCACGTAGGGTGGATGCTGCACCATCGGCGGCAATGGCCATTGCGGCTTCCAGCCGGCTGCCATCGTCCAGGCGCAGGCGCACGCTGGCGGCGTCCTGCTCCAGCTCGACCACGCGTGCCGGACAACGCACTTCGATGCCGGCCGCATGCACGGCGGCCCACAAGCGGTCCACCAGCACGTCGTTTTCGATGATCCAGCCCAGTTGCTCGCGTCCCAGCGTGTCGGCGTCGAAGCCCAGCTCGCCACCTCCGCCAGCATCCCAGACCCGCATGCGCCGGTAAGGTTGCACGCGCGCGGCACGCACCGCATTCCACACGCCCAGGCTGTCGAGCAATGCGGCGTTGTCGGCGGCGAAGGCATAGACACGCAGATCGGGTTGATCGGCGCGCCAGCGCGCTGGCTCGCGCCCTTCGACCAGGGCAACGCGCAGGCCGGCATCGTTCAACGCCAGCGCGCAGGCCGCGCCGACAACGCCACCGCCGACGATCACGGCCTCGCGCGTGCTGCGCCGGCTCATGCGCTGCTCCGGCACAGTTGCGGCACATCGCCACGGAAGCCCATGGCACCGCCCACCAGCATCGATTGCAGCGGGGCCGCCTGCGAGGTCGCAAACAAGCCCAGGCTACGCAACGGCCGCAGCAACGGTGCCGGGTTGCCGGTGAGCCGCGCCAGACCGCTGGAAAACCCGATGGTGTGCTCGCGGTCCACCCGCCGCCGCGCCAGATACTCGGCCAGCAACGCACCGGCACCGGCATCGCTGCGATCGTGCTCGATCAATTCGGCCAGCGTCAGCGCATCGCGCAACCCCAGGTTGAAGCCCTGCGCGCCGATCGGATGCAGCGTCTGCGCGGCATTGCCCAGCAGCACCACGCGCTCGGCGATGAGGCTGTCGGCCAGCACCTGCACCAGTGGATAGGCACTGCGTTCGCCGGTGACGACCATGCGCCCGGCACGCCAGCCGGCTGCACGCTGCAGGCGCGCCAGCCAGCCGGTGTCATCGAGCGCAGCCACGGCTTCGGCCTCGGCGCGCGCCACGCAATGGATCGCACCGTAATGACGGTCGCCGCGTGGCAACAGCGCCGTTGGCCCATGTTCGCCAAAACGCTCCCAGGCCGTGCCATCGGGCGGTCGTGAGGCACGCACGCGCGCCACGAACAGGGTCTGCAGGAAATCGTGGGCATCGGTACCGATATGCAGCAGCTCGCGCACCGCGCTATGGCTGCCGTCGGCGCCGACCACCAGGTTGGCCTGCACCCGTTGCTCGCCCGCATCGGTAGCCAGGCGCACCGCGCGCAGGTCGTCCTGCACCGGTTCTATGCCGATGCACCGTGCGGGCCGGTAACGGCGCAGATGGGTCAGTTCGTCCAGGCGCGTTTGCAAGGCATCGCCGAAGTCGCGTGCCACCACCACCTGGCCGAAGGCGTCGCGGCCATAATCGGCCGCGTCCAGTTGCACGCGGCCGAAGTCCCCGGCGCGGCTGACATGGATGCGCCGGATCGGCCCGGGCGGACTGCGCAGCTTGGCCATCACTCCGAGCGCACCGAGCGCGTTCACGGTGGCCGCGGCGAAACTGAGGTTGCGTTGATCAAACACTGCCGGCGGCGTGCCGGCCGGGGTGGCCTCCACCAGCCCGACATCCAGGCCGAGGCGGTCCAGCGCAATCGCAAGGCTGGAGCCGACCAGGCCGCCGCCAACGATCAGAACGTCATGGGGATGTGTCATCCCCACATGATAAGCCTTCGCCCCCTGCGCGTTGCCGACGCAGGGCGGGACATCTTGCCGCGCCCGCTGCCACCTGCGCCGTGCATGGTTGACGCGCAGCGCAGCGCTTCACGCGCTCCCCAAACACATGCAGCGGCTGGAAAAGCGTGGCGAGCAGTCGCCAGGCGGGCGTGGATGGCGCACCCAGAAACGGCGGTGTAGGCGTGGCGCAGGCCGATTCCGGGCGCCGGCCACGCCGGCTTGGCACTGCGCAGTCGTTCTGCAGCTGCCGTGACCCAAGCCGCGGGCAGCACCACTTCCACGCTACACTCCAGGGCCCGTGATCCGGCCCGCTTCGCGCATGACTTCTCGTTCGCACGACACCCTGATTCTGAGTCTGCTCGCCGTGTTGATGGCGGCTACGCGGATCAATCACTTCGCGCCGGTTCCGGATGCGTCCTGGGCGGTGTTCTTCATCGGCGGATTTCATCTGGCTGCGCGCACCAAGCTGGCATTTCCGCTGCTGATGCTGCTGGCCGTGGCGGTGGACTGGCTGGTGATCACCGGCCAGGGGCTGAGCTTCTGGCAGCACTACTGCGTGTCGCCGGCGTACTGGTGCCTGATCCCGGCGTACTTCGCGCTGTGGGCCGGCGGCGTATGGCTGCGCCGGCACTACCATGGCGCACAGTGGAGCGCGCTAGCGCGGCTGGTGCCGGCCCTGCTGATCGCCGTGGCGCTGTGCCAGCTGATCGCCCAGGGCAGCTTCTACTGGATCAGCGCCAGCGTGGCCGACCCGACCGTGGCCGGCTGGTCCAAGAATTACACCGACTGGCTGGGGCCATATCTGCGCAGTGCCGCGCTGTACGTGGCCGCCGCCGCGGTGATCCAGGTGGCTGCCGAGCGTCTGTCCGCACCGCGTCGCCAGCCCTACGCCGGCTAAGCCATGGGCAACCGGCTCTCCCGCATCTATACCCGGACCGGCGACGACGGCAGCACCGGCCTGGGCGACGGCAGCCGGACCGGCAAGGATGCGTTGCGCGTCAATGCCTACGGCACCGTGGACGAAGCCAATTCGGCGATCGGCGTGCTGCTGGCCGCACCCGGCGTGCCGGAGCCGATCGCCGCACTGCTGACCACCGTGCAGCATCAGTTGTTCGACTTGGGCGGCGAGCTCTGCATCCCCGGCCACGCGGCCATCGACGCGACCGACATCCAGGCGCTGGAGACGCAGCTGGACGCCTTCAACCAGACGCTGCCCGCACTGCAGGAATTCATCCTGCCGGCCGGTGGCGAGGCCGCCGCGCGCTGCCATCTGGCCCGCACCATCGTGCGCCGGGCCGAGCGCGAGACCGTTGCGCTGTCGCGCCAGGAAGCGGTGCGCAGCGAGGCGATCGGCTACCTCAACCGCTTGTCCGACCTGCTGTTCGTGCTGGCGCGCGTGCTGGCGCGTGCCGATGGTCGGCAGGAAGTCCTGTGGCGGCACGACCGCCGGCGCGGTTGAGCATGCGCCCGGGTCGGCGCAGAGGCTAAAGTTGCCCCATGTTGGTCTTTACCCATCCCGCCTGCCTCGGTCACGACGCCGGCCCTGAGCACCCCGAAAGTCCCGCCCGCCTGGAAGCGGTGGTCGAGGCGCTGCGCGCCGCATTCCCGGATCTGGACTGGCGCGAAGCGCCGTTGGCCAAGCTGGGCGATCTGTGCCGGGTGCACGAGCGCGAGCAGGTGGATGCGGTGCTGGAAACCGCCTTCGACGGCTATCGCCAGCTGGACGTGGACACGCGCATGGTGCCCGCCTCGCGCGCGGCCGCGCTGCGCGCTGCAGGCGCCGGCATCGCGGCCGTGGATGCGGTGATGCAGGACCAGACCCGCACTGCTTTCTGCGCGGTCAGGCCGCCGGGCCACCACGCCACCGCACAGGTGTCGATGGGCTTTTGCCTGTTCAACAACATCGCTGTGGCCGCCGCCCATGCGCGCGACCGGCATGGGCTGGAGCGCATCACCATCGTGGATTTCGACGTCCATCACGGTAACGGCACCCAGGCGATCTTCGAGCGCGACCCCGCCGTGCAGTACCTGAGCACCCACCAGTCCGGGCTGTATCCGCATTCGGGCAGCGTCTACGAGCGCGGCGTCGGCAATATCCACAACCTGCTGCTGCCACCAGGCAGTGATGGACTGCGCTTCCGCAATGTCTGGGAAGACGAGATGCTGCCGCTCGTCGATGCCTTCCGTCCGCAGTTGATCCTGATCTCCGCCGGCTTCGATGCGCATCTGCGCGACCCGCTGGCCGACCTGATGCTGGACGACAACGATTTCGCCTGGCTCACCGGCGCGCTGCGCACCCTGGCCGACCGCCATGCACGCGGCCGCGTGGTCTCGATCCTGGAAGGCGGCTACGACCTGCAGGCGCTGCGCGAAAGCAGCGTGGCGCACGTGGCAGCGCTGCGCTGAACCCCGGCCGGGGCGCCGGTCGCGCCACCGGTGGCGATGAACCTCGCCCACCCGGCGCCGGCGCTCTTCATTGCCCCTATGCGGGGTATGCGGCAAGCTAGTCGCCATTTTCTTGGTTGAACCCACGCGTGCGCCGAGCTCTCCGCCTGCTGCCCCTGCCTTTGAGCATCGCCATCTGCCTCCCGGCCATGGCTGCCGACAAGCCGTTGAACTGGGGACTGTGCCCGGCCGTAGACCCGCTACCCGGCTTCGACGGCGCCCCTGCCGCCGACCCCAAGGCGGCCGAAATGCGCCAGCAGCTGCCGACCGACATCGAAGGCGACCAGCTTTCCGGCACCAGCACCACCCCGCAATACCAAGGCAATGTTGCGTTGAAGCGCGGCGACCAGTTCCTGGGTGCCGACAACCTGCGCATGGACACCGAAACCGGTAACTACATCGCCGAAGGCAATGTCCGCTACCAGGACACCTCTTTCCGCATGGTCGCCGACCGCGCCGAAGGCAATCAGGATACCGACACCCACAAGGTCACCAACATCCAGTACCAGTTGGTGGAGCGCCGCGGCAATGGCGACGCCGAATCGGTGGACCTGCAGGGCCAGGTCGGGCAGATGCATCGATCCACGTACACCACCTGCGACCCCTCGCAGCCGATCTGGCGCGTTCGCGCGCCCGAGATCGACGTCGACAACGAGGAAGGTTTCGGTACCGCGCGTAACGCGGTGCTGCAGATCGGCAAGGTGCCGGTGCTGTACTTCCCATGGTTCAAGTTCCCGATCGACGACCGCCGCCAGACCGGCCTGCTGTTTCCGCAATTCGGTTTGTCCGGCCGTAACGGCTTCGATTATCTGCAGCCGATCTATCTGAATCTGGCACCGAACTACGACGCCACGTTGTTGCCGCGCTACATGAGCAAGCGCGGTTTCATGTTCGGCACCGAATTCCGTTACCTGTACGAAGGCGGTCGCGGCGAAGTCACCGGCAATTACCTGCCCAACGACAAGTTGCGCGACAAGGACCGCGGCAGCGTGTTCTACAGCGGCTACCACAACGTCAACACCCACTGGCAGGCGCGCAGCAGCATCTCCTGGGTCAGCGACACACGCTATGTCGAGGACTTCACCAGCCGTCTGAACGGCATGGGCTCGGCGTCCAGTCTGCAGAGCACCGTGGGCATCTACGGCACCGGGGAAACCTGGACCGCAGGCCTGATGGCCGACCGTTGGCAGCTCACCGACTACACGCTGGACGAGCAGGCCCTGCCCTATAACCGGCAGCCGCGCGCGTATTTCACCTGGGAAAAGCCGCTGGGCATTTTCGAGGCGGGCGTCTATGCCGAGGCGGTGCGCTTCACCCACGACGATTCGTACCAGGTCAATTACATCCCGAACGCCAACAACAACAATGGCGACGAGTACGTCCGCACCAATATCCGCAACAAGGAATATGGCAGCGGCGCGCGCCTGGACGTCAAACCGTATATCTCGATGCCACTGTCGGGCGCAGCGTGGTTCCTGACGCCCACCGTGGCATGGCGCTACACCGCGTACCAGCTGGATTCCACGCTGGCCAACACCGCACCGCTGACCGGCAACCGCACCCCGTCGCGCAGCCTGCCGATCGCCTCGCTGGACGCCGGCCTGTATTTCGATCGCGAAACCTCGCTGTTCGGCACCAACTATCTCAATACGTTGGAGCCGCGCATGTACTACCTGTACGTGCCATACCGCGACCAGGACGATCTGCCGGTGTTCGACACTCGTCCGTTCACCTTCAGCTACGGTCAGTTGTTCCGCGACACCCGCTACACCGGCGCCGACCGCCAGAACGATGCCAACCAGCTGACCCTGGCGGTGACCTCGCGCTGGCTGCGCCAGGACGATGGCCGCGAAAAGCTCTCGCTGAGTGCGGGCCAAATCTTGTACTTCAGCGACTCGCTGGTGACCATCAACAACAGCAACAATTCGGCCGCCGGTAGCGAGCAGACCGTCGAACAGGGCAAGTCGGCCTGGGTGGCCGACGCCAACTACATGATCAACGACCGCTGGTCGATGGGCGCCACCTACCAGTGGAACCCGAACTCGCGCAAGGAAGATCTGGCCAGCCTGCGCACGCGCTATCTGCTCAACAACGACGGCATCATCAACCTGGCGTATCGCTACCGTCGCAACCTCACCGACAACAGCGACCAGCTCAAGCAGGCCGATTTCTCCTTCCTGTACCCGATCAACCCCAGCTGGAGCGCGGTCGGTCGGTATTACTACTCTCTGCTGGACCGCAAGCCGCTGGAAATCATCGGTGGCGTGCAATGGGACAGCTGCTGCCTGGCGGTACGCGGACTGGTGCGCCGGTTCGTGCGTAACCGCGATGGGGAGATGGACAACTCGATCCAGATCGAGTTCGTGCTGAAGGGCTTGAGCTCGTTCGGGCAGAACACGGATCGCACTTTGCGCCGTGCTATTCTCGGCTATTACCGCGACGACCTCTACCTGGTCCCGCCCAGCAACACCACGACCAATCCGGACGATTACGATCCGAACCTGATTCCATGACCAAGCCTTTCTCTGTTGTTCTTGCCTCGCTGCTGGCCATTACCAGCACGGTTTCGCCGTTGGCCTCGGCACAGCAATCCCAGCCGCTGGATCGCATCGCTGCCATCGTCGACGAAGACGTGGTGCTGCAGAGCGAGCTCGATCGTGCCGTCCGCAACGTCAAGTCGCAGTACGCCGGTCGCGAAAACCAGCTGCCGCCAGACGATGTGCTGCAGCGCCAGGTCCTTGAGCGCTTGGTACTGGTCAAGTTGCAGGTCAGCCGCGCCGATGGCAACGGTATCCGCGTCAGCGACGAGGAGCTCAACCGCGCCATCGCCAGCATCGCCCAGCAGAACGGCACGACCGTGGACGGCTTGCGCCAGAAGCTGGCAGCCGACGGCATGGGCTACGCCGACTTCCGCGCATCGGTGCGCGACGAGATCATCGTGCAGCGCCTGCGCCAGAGCTTCGCGCAGAGCCGCATCAGCGTGAGCGAAGGCGAGGTGGATACCGCGCTGGCCCAACAGGCCGCCACCGGCAGCCAGTACCACCTGGCGCATATCCTGATCGGCTTGCCGGAAGGCGCAAATGCCGAACAGATCGCCACCGGCCAGAAAAAGGTCGATGGCGTCAAAGCCTTGATCGACAAGGGCGAGCTGGATTTTTCGGCCGCTGCGGTGCGTTATTCCGATAGCCCCAATGCGCTGGAAGGTGGCGATCTGGGCTGGCGCAGCCTGGATGAGATTCCCAACGCATTCGCGCAGCTGATCCGCGACATGCAGCCCGGTCAGGTGGCCGGACCGCTGCGCGGCCCGAGCGGCTTCCAGCTGCTCAAGCTGGTGGAAATGCGCGACGCCAATGCCGGCGGCGAAAAGAAGATGGTCACCGAGTACCACGCACGCCACATCCTGGTGCGGATCGGCGATAACCAGACCGAGGCGCAGGCCAAGGCCAAGATCGATACGATTCGCGCACGCATCGTCGGTGGCGCCGATTTCCAGGCGACGGCCAAGGAGTCCTCAGAAGACACCAACAGCCGCGGCCAGAGTGGCGATCTGGGCTGGTTCCCAGCCGATGCGTTCGGCCCGGACTTCGGCAAGCAGGTCGAAAGCTTGACCGACGGCGCGGTCTCCGAGCCGTTCCGTACCCAGGCGGGCTGGCATATCGTGCAGCGCGTCGGCAGCCGCCAGACCGACGTCAGCGCCGAGAATCAGCGCGCGCAGGTGCGCGAAACCATCGGTCGCCGCAAGCTGGAAGAAGAATACAACCGCTATCTGCAGGAACTGCGTGGCGAAGCGTATGTGAGCTACCGCACCGGCGACCGCGCCGATGACAACGCCACTGCCGCTCCAGCCAAATCGGCAGACCCTGCAGCGCCCTCGCCGCCGCCGGCAAAGCCGACGCGCTGAGGCCGGGCATCCGGATCGCATGATGGTCCCGTCGCTCGCGCTGGTGCCAGGCGAGCCGGCCGGAATCGGGCCGGAGCTATGCGTCCGGCTTGCGCAGCAGCCGCGCTCGGACGCGCATCTGATTGCCTACGCCGACCCAGATACTTTGCACAGCGCCGCAACGGCGCTGTCGTTGCCTGTGCGGCTGCTCGAGCCCGACCAGCCCGCACGCGCGCCCGGCGACCTGCCGCTGCATCCCATTCGCCAAGCCGTGGCCACGCGTTTCGGCGTACCTGACCCAGCCAATGCCGCAGCGGTGATCGCCGGCCTGCGCAGCGCCGCGGCCGACTGCCTCGCCGGCCGCCTGCAGGGAATCGTCACTGGCCCGGTGCACAAGGCAGTGATCAACGCCGGCGGGATTGCCTACACCGGCACCACCGAACTGCTGGCCGAACAAGCCGGTTGCCCGGTGGTGATGATGCTGGCCAACAGCATCGTGCGCGTCGCGCTGGTGACAACCCATCTGCCGCTGCGTGCGGTGGCCGATGCGATCACCGCCGATGCCCTGCGGCAGTGTCTGCGCATCACCCATGCAGCGATGCAGCGCGACTTCGGCCTGGAGCACCCGCGCATCGCCGTGCTCGGCCTCAACCCGCATGCCGGCGAAGACGGTCACCTGGGCCGCGAGGAACTGGATATCGTCATTCCGGCGCTGGAGCAACTGCGCGGGCAGGGCATGCAGCTGATCGGCCCGCTGCCGGCGGACACCGCCTTCTTGCCGCAGAAACTGCGTGGTTTCGACGCGGTGGTGGCGATGTATCACGATCAGGGCCTGCCGGTGCTCAAGTACAGCGGCTTCGAGCAGGCGGTGAATATCACCCTGGGCCTGCCCTACCCGCGCGTGGCGGTGGATCACGGGACTGCGCTGGAACTGGCCGGCCGCGGAATCGCGGACCCCTCCAGCCTGATGGCGGCCACTGCGTTGTGTGCGCGATTGGCGGCGCGCCGCTAAACCCACGCGTGCCTACTCGCTGCGGGCATGCCGCATGGTGCACGCCGCCTATCCGCCAAGCGCGGTGCGCGCGCAAACGACACCGCGTGCAGGCGCGGCCTCCGTTAAACTGCGCAGATGAATCCTTCTTTCAGCGCACCGGCCAAGAAGTCGCTTGGCCAGCACTTTCTTGCCGACCGGTATTACATCGACCGCATCGTGCAGGCGGTAGACCCGCGCGCCGGCCAGCATCTGGTCGAGATCGGCCCAGGCCAGGGTGCCATCACCTTTCCGTTGCTGCGCAAGCATGGCGCGCTGACCGTCATCGAATTCGATCGCGACCTGATCGCGCCGTTGACCGAGGCCGCGGCGCCGATCGGCGCATTGCGCATCATCCACCGCGATGTGCTCAGCGTGGATTTCACTGCACTGGCCGATGGCACGCCGATCCGCCTGGTCGGCAACCTGCCCTACAACATTTCCTCGCCGATCCTGTTCTATGCGCTGGACCATGCCGCTGCCGTGGCCGACATGCACTTCATGCTGCAAAAGGAAGTGGTCGACCGCATGGCCGCCGGCCCCGGCAGCAAGGTGTACGGACGGCTCAGCGTGATGCTGCAGGCGTATTGCGAGGTGACTGCGCTGTTCGTGGTGCCGCCGGGCGCCTTCCGGCCGCCGCCGAAGGTGGACTCGGCAGTGGTGCGGCTGGTGCCGCGCGATCCGGCCACGGTACTGATCAACGACCGCCGCCGCTTCGCCGATGTGGTGCGCGCCGGGTTCGGGCAGCGCCGCAAGACCCTGCGCAATGCCTTGTCCGCCATTTGCGAACCAGCCCACTTCGACGCTGCGCAGGTGCGCCCGGACGCACGCGCCGAACAACTCGAGGTCGCCGATTTCATCCGGCTGGCCAATGTCGAGCTGGCTTGAGCGCCGTTCCCACACCGTTTTATTTAGACTTTCACCATGCAAGATGATCCGCGCTACCGGGTCGAGGTCGAGGTATCGCCCCGCTTCCTCGCCCATCAATCCACTCCGGACGAAGGCCGCTATGCCTTTGCCTACAGCATCCGCATCCAGAATGCGGGCGCAGTGCCTGCGCGCCTGATCGCGCGCCATTGGCAGATCACCGATGGCAACGGACGCACCGAGCAGGTGGATGGTGAAGGGGTGGTCGGCGAACAGCCGTGGCTGCGCCCGGGCGAAGCGTTCCATTACACCTCTGGCGTACTGCTGGAGACCGAGCAGGGACAGATGCAAGGCCACTACGACATGGTGGCCGACGATGGCACCGAATTTATCGCCCCGATCGCCGCCTTCGTGCTGAGCGTACCCAGGACGCTGCACTGATGGATGCTGGAGTGAGGGAGCGCGCGCAATGAGTGTCTGGGCCATCGGCGACCTGCAAGGGTGCTACGACATCACCCAGCGATTGCTGGAGAAGATCAATTTCGACCCCGCCCAGGACACGCTGTGGTTCTGCGGCGATCTGGTGAACCGCGGCGGGCAATCGCTGGAAACGCTGCGCCTGGTGCATGCGTTGCGCGCACATAGTGTGGTGGTGCTGGGCAATCACGACCTGTCGCTGCTGGCGATCGGCGCGCGCTCGGAAGAAGAGCAGCGCAAGGTCAACCCGGACCTGCTGCGCATCGTGATGGCAGAAGATCGCGATGCGCTGCTGGACTGGCTACGCATGCAGAAGCTGGCGCACGTGGACCGCGAACTGGGCTGGATGATGATCCACGCCGGGCTGGCGCCGAAGTGGACCACGCAGATGGCCGAAAAGCATGCACGCGAGGTCGAGCAGCAACTGCAGGGCGGCGGCTATCGCAAGCTGCTGCGCAATATGTACGGCGACCAGCCGGGCTGGTCGCCGGGCCTGAGCGGCTATGACCGCAGCCGCGCCATCATCAATCTGTTCACCCGCATGCGCTATTGCACTCCGCGTGGGCGCATTGCCACCGACGACAAGGGCACGCCGGGCACGCAGGCGCAGGGCCTGTATCCATGGTTCGAAGTGCCGGGACGGGTCGAGCGCGACCTGAAGATCGTCTGCGGGCATTGGTCCGCGCTGGGCCTGACCATCACCCAGGGCGTCCATGCGATCGATACCGGTGCGGTCTGGGGCGGCAAGCTGACCGCGTTGCAGCTGGATACCGACGAACTACGGGTGGTGCAGGTGCCGGGAAATCCGATCACGCATCCGCCGAAAACCGCGCAGCGCCCGCGGCAACCGCGTCGCCGGCAGCGGCACCGTGGTGGCGACCAAGCGCAGACCGGGCCCGCTCCGACACCGGCATCGACCGGTCCAGCCGGCGGCTGATCCGGCGCCCTGGCGCCAGCGCGCCCAGCGCTACGCCGTCGCGCCGCCTTCCCGGCACGGGAGTGCTGGACGGCTTGCAAGCGATACCGCCTATCGGCCGGGTGCGGCCGCAGTTGCCGCGCTGTGCGTCGCACGTTGCAACGGCCCCGGCCGCCCGGGCCGCTCCGGAAGCAATGCCGGCCGCGTGTCAGGCCTGCCGCAATGCGTCGACTGGCGCTGGCAGACGCGGCATCGCCGCCAGCAACGCACGCGTGTAGGCCGAACGCGGCTGTGCGAACACCTGCTCGGCCGGTCCCGCCTCCTGGACCTGTCCGTGCCGCATCACCAGGATGTCGTGACTGACCTGACGGATCACACCGAGGTCGTGCGAGATGAAGAGGTAGGCCAGCCCCAGGTGTGCCTGCAGGTCCGCCAGCAGGTCGAGCACCTGCGCCTGGACCGATACGTCGAGTGCCGACACCGCTTCATCCAGCACGATCAGGCGCGGCTCGGTGGCGATGGCGCGCGCGATCGCCACGCGCTGGCGCTGGCCACCGGAGAGCTGCAGCGGGAAGCGGCCGGCCAGCGCGGTACCGAGCCGTACCTGTTCGAGCAGCTCGGCGATCCGGGCGCGCTGTGCAGCACGCGGCAGGCCCACCGCATCCAGCGCGTCGCCGAGAATGCGGGCCACCGTCCAGCGGGGGTCGAACGAACTCAGCGGATCCTGGTAGACCGCACTGATCGCACGCCGCCACGGCCGACGTTGCGCTTCGGACACGCGTGCGGCAACGCTGCCGATCCAGGGCCGGCCGTTCAGCCGCACCTCGCCTGCATCCGCCTCGGTCAGGCCCAGGACCAGCCGTGCCAGGCTGCTTTTGCCGGAACCGGATTCGCCGACCACCCCCAGCGTGCGCCCGGCCTGCAACACCAGGTCGACCCCATCGACGGCCAGACGTGCCTCGCCATCCGGACCGCGATAGGCCTTGCGCAGGCCGCGCACCTCCAGCAACGGCGGTGCCGGTGCGTTGGCGGGCTCTGCGCCGGCCAGGGCAGTCGCAACGCGCGGCCCGCGGCCGCCGGGAATCGCCGCGAGCAGCGCACGCGTGTAGGCATGTGCCGGCCGCTGCAGCACCTGCGCAATCGGTCCCTGCTCGACCACCTCACCGTGGCGCAGCACCACCACCTCGTCGGCCAGTTGCGCGACCAAGGCCAGATCATGGCTGATGACCAGCAACGCGCCACCGCGTCGCTTGATCGCCTGCAAGGCCGCCAGCACCTGCACCTGCACGGTGGCGTCCAGTGCGGTGGTCGGCTCGTCGGCGATCAGAATGCCGGGTGCGTTGGCCAGCGCCGAGGCGATCAACGCGCGTTGGCGCAATCCGCCGGAAAGCTGGTCCGGGCGTTGCCGCGCGCGCAGCGCCGGTTCCGGCACACCGGCTTGTTGCAGCAGCTCCAGCACCCGATCGCGACGGCGTGCGCGATCGCCCCAGCCGTGTGCGGCCAATGCTTCCTCGATCTCGCGGCCGACCGGGCGCAGCGGGTCCAGCGATACCAGCGCGTCTTGCAGGACGAAGCCGATGTCCTTCCCGCGTAACCCCTGCCATTGCCGCTCGCTGTAACCGCGCAGATCGCGGCCGGCATGCGCCAGCACGCGCGCGCTGACCTGCGCGTGCGCACCGGCCAGGCCGACCAGGCTGCGCGCACTGACGCTCTTGCCCGAGCCGGATTCGCCGACCAGTGCCACCGCACGCCCCGGCGCCAGGCTGAAGGACAGCTCGCGCACCACCGTGAGCGCAGGCTGGCCGGGGCGGGCGAACGTGACGGTGAGGCCATCCACGCGCAGCAGCGGCGTGCTCATGGGTTGCGTCCTTCCAGACGCCGCTGCAACCAGCGTCCGAGCACGCTGGTGGACAGCGTGGTGAGCACGATGAACACGCCCGGGAAGAAGCTCATCCACCAGGCCAGGGCGACGAAGTCGCGCCCCACCGACAGCAGGGTGCCCCACTCCGGCGCCGGTGGCGGCTTGCCCAGCCCGAGAAAACTCAGTGCCGACGCCCACACGATGATCTGGCCCACGCCCAGGGTCACCGTGACCAGCAGCGGCCGCATCGCATTGGGCAGGATGTGCTGCAGCACGATCCGCCACGGCCGATGGCCAAGCACGCGCGCCGCTTCCACGTAGCCGGAACCGCGCACCGCGAGCACCTGCCCACGCACCATGCGCGCATAGCCCGGCGCGCAGCCCAGGCCGGTCGCCACGATCACCGGGCCCAGCCCGGCGCCGAACACCGCCACCAGCAGCAAGGCCAGCACCAGCGACGGGAACGCGAACAGCACGTTCAAGGTGGCGCCGATGCAGCGATCGAGCAACCGCCCGCCGAGCCCGGCGGCCAGCCCCAGGGCGATGGCCACGCTCATCGCCAGGGCGGTGGCGGCCACCCCGATCGCCAGCGATTCGCGCGTGCCGTAGACCACGCGTGCCCACAGATCGCGGCCGGAGGCATCGGTGCCGAACCAGTGCGCCCAGCTCGGCGCCTGGAACGCCTGCCGCGGCGCCACCGCCAGCGGGTCGGCGCCGGCGAACAGCGCTGGCGCCAGCACCAGCGCGAGCAGCAAGCTGAGAAAGGCAGCCGCCAACGCGGGCCCGGGAGGCAGCGCGATCAGCCAGCGCAATGCGCCACGGACACGTGCGCACAGCGCGCAGGGAGGGAGCGCACGAGACAGCGTTGCGGTATTCATCGGGACTCTCCGGACAGACGCGGGTCGACCAGTCGCTGCAGGGCGTCGATCGACAGGTTGGCGATCACATAGACCGCCGCGATGAACAGCACGATGCCCATCGCCAGCGGCAGATCCTGCGCCTGCACCGCGTAGAACAGCTGCCGGCCAACGCCTTTGCGCGAGAAGATCACCTCGGTGACCACCGCACCGCTGATGGTGGCGCCGATTGCCCAGCCGGACAGACTCAGCCCCGGCAGCAAGGCATGCCGCAGGGCGTGACGCAGGCGAACGGCCCCCTCGCCCAGGCCGCGGGTGCGCGCCGACAACACGAACGGCTGTTCCAGCGCCAGCGCCATCGACTCGCGGGTGACCTGCGCCAGGAAGCCGGCCAGCGGCAACGCCAGCGTCAGTGCCGGCAGGATCAGGCTGCGCAGACCATCGCTGCCGGCCGGCGGCAGCACCCGCAGGCCGAACGCGAACACGGCCAGCAACACCAGTCCGAGCCAGAACTGCGGCAGTGCGGCGGCCACCGTTTCGAGCGTGGAAAACAGCCGGTCGCGCCAGCCGCGGCGCACGCTCGGCAGCACCGACGCCAACGCCAGCAGCCAGGCCAGCAGCAAGGCTGCGCCAGTCAGCTGCAGGGTCGCCCCGGCCTGCTCGCGCAGCACCTGCACCACCGGCAGGTGCTGGGAATAGGAAGTGCCCAGGTCGCCGTGCACCAGCCGGCCCAGGTGCGCCATGTACTGCCGGAGCAATGGCTGGTCGAGCCCATACTCGCGGCGTACCGCGGCCAGCGTCTCGGCGGTTGGATTCGCGCTGGAACCGCCCAGGATCGCCAGCGCCGGATCGCCCGGCATCAACCGCAACACCAGGAACAACAACGTGGCCGCAGCCCACAGCACCAGCGCAGCACCGAGCAGATGCATTGCCAGCGAGCGCAGCTGGCCCAGCCATGGGGCATGGCGGAATCTTCCGCTCGCGATCGCGTTCATTTGCTCACCCAGGCGTCGTACAGCGTGGTGACCTGCAGCGCTGGCTCCAGCGCCACGCCGTGCGCGGTCTTGTAGATACCCAGCCGCGTGCTCTGCGGATAGGTGGTGAGTTGCAGGAACTGGCCGGAGGCGATGCGCTGGGCCTGGTGGTAGAGCTGCGCGCGCTGCTGCGGGTCCTGGGTGGCCAGCGCCTGCGCCACCACCGCATCGAACTGCGCATCGGCAAAGCCTGCGCCATTCTGGTGGAAGCCGCCCTTGCCGCCGACCGGGGCCAGGAATTGCGAGCCGAAGATGATCCGCAGCACGTCGGCGGTATTGGTGTTCCAGTAGCCCACGCGCACGTCGTAGTCCCAGGCTGCCTGGCGCTGCTGCAAGAGCGCGTCGCTGAGCAGGTGCAGCCGTACCTCGAAACCGGTGCCGCGCGCGGTCGCCTGCACCTGCTCCCACAGCGTCTGTTCGGCCGGCCAGGTCTGGCTGCGCATCAGCACATCCACGCTCAGGCGGCGGCCGTTCTTGCTGCGGTAACCGGCGCCATCGCGCCGGGTCCAGCCGGCCTGATCGAGCAGGCGGTTGGCGCGTGCCGGGTCGTAGTCGGCGGCGTGTTCGAAGTCGGCGCTGTAGAACGGCGTGCCGGCACTGAGCGGGCCGCCGGCGCGCGCGAATTCGCCGAAGAACACGCTCTGCAGGGCGCCCTCGACATCGGCCGAGCGCAGGAAGGCCTCACGCACGCGGATATCGTCGAACGGCGCGCGGGTCAGGTTGAGCGTGCCGTTGGTGGGGTTGCCGGGCCGATTGGCAACTAATAGCGAGAGCTCGGGATTGATGCGCGCCGGCGCGTGCGCTTCGGGCGGCAGGGTGTCGATGACATCGACCTCGCCAGCCTGCAACGAGGCGAAGCGTACCGACGGTTCGGCGATGAATTTCCACACCACCCGATCCAGATAGGCCGGGCCGTTGTGGCGGGCGGTCGGCGGCGCCCAGGCATACTCCGGATTGCGCACCAGCACCAGCTGGTTCTGGCGGTCCCAGCGCTCCACCTTGAATGGCCCGGAGCCGACCGGCTGCTGACAGTTCTGCTCGCGCGAACGCGCCAGCGCGGCCGGCGACTGCAAGCCGAGAAACCCCTGCGCCATGACTTCCAGAAATGCCGCGTACGCACTGTCGAGATGCACGATTGCGGTATGCGTATCGACGATCTCGGTGCGGCGGTACTGGCGGATGTAGCCGCCGGCGGTGCTGGACTGGGTATGCGGATCGGTGATGTGGTCCAGGTTGGCCTTGAGCGCTTCGGCGGTGAACGGCGTGCCGTCGCTGAAGCGCACGTCCTCGCGCAGGTGGAAGGTGTAGGCGGTCCCGTCGGCGGAGACCTCCCAACTGCGCGCCAGCCACGGCCCGATCCGGCCCCGCGCATCCATCGATACCAGCGAGTCGAGATATTGGCGGGCCACGAATACCTGCGGCATGTCCCCCTGCACATGCGGATCCAGGCAGGTCGGCTCGCGGTCGGTGGCGTAGATCAACGTGCCGCCCTGGCGCGGCACGCTGCCGGCGGCAGCCGCCGACGCCGCGGGTTGCTGGCGACAGCCGGCCAGTGCCAGCACCGCCAACGCCACGCCGAGCGACGCCTTCATCCGCCGCTCCCGGCTGCCGCCAACGGCGCCGGAAACCGCAGCGGCGGTGGCGGCACCTTGAGATTGGCGGGGTCGCGATAACGCGCACCGAAATGATCGTCCGGCAAGCGTGCCTGGCCTGCGCCGAACAGCCGTTCGCGCAGCGTCTCGCCATCGCGATACGTCTGGCGGAAGCGACCGCGCCGGCGCAGTTCCGGCACCACCAGTTCGATGAAATCGCGTGCGGTCTCGAACGACAGATACTGGCGCAGGTTGATGCCGTCGATGTCGTCTTCGTCGAGCCAGCGCTCGATGGTGTCGGCCACGCCGGTCGGCGTGCCGGCAACGAAATACCGCTCGCGGTCGAACGCCTCCAGCCGCGTCAGCACCTGTCCGACCGTCCACTGCGGGTCGAAGCCGGCCAGTACGCCACGGCCGATCCCGCTGGCGCTGCCCTTGCCGCGCCCGCCGACGAGTTCGCCGATCAACAGATCGCGAGGATAGGCCAGCAGATCGATGTCCGACTGTGCGTGCACCAGGCCGCCGCGCACGCTCATCAGCGCGCGGTAGCTGTCGAGTTTGGCCGCGACCTCTGCATCGGTCCGGCCGACGATCACCCCGGCCTGCACCACGAACCGGATCGCGCGCGGATCGCGCCCCTGCGCTTCCACGCGCGCGCGGGTCTTGGCGATATTGGCGCGCACGTCGGCAGCGGTCAGCCCGCCGGTGAACACCACTTCGGCATGCCGCGCGGCGAATTCCAGCCCGGCCGCCGAGCCGGAAGCCTGGAACAGCAGCGGCGTGCGCTGCGGCGAAGGCTGGCTCAGATGCGGGCCGGCGACCTTGAAGTAGGCGCCGTGGTGATCGATCTGGCGCACCTTGGACGGATCGGTGTAGATGCGCCGCTCACGGTCCTGGATCACCGCATCGTCGTCCCACGAGCCTTCCCACAGCTTGTACAGCACGTCCAGGTATTCGTCGGCGATCTCGTAGCGTTGATCGTGCGGCACCTCGCCTTCCAGGCCGAAGTTGCGCGCCGCATTGGGCAGGTAGGAGGTCACGATGTTCCAGCCGACCCGGCCGCGGGTCAGGTGATCGAGGGTGCTCATGCGCCGCGCGAACGCGAACGGCGGCTCGTAGGTGGTGGAGAAGGTCGCGCCGAAGCCCAGATGCCTGGTCACCTGCGCCATCGCCGGGATCAACAGCAGCGGATCGTTGCTGGGAATCTGCACCGCCTCTTCCAGCGCGGCCTTCGCACCCTGGCCGAAGCTGTCGTAGGCGCCGATCACGTCGGCCAGGAAGATGCCGTCGAAGGTGCCGTATTCCAGCAGCTGTGCCAGCTCGGTCCAGTACTCCAGATCGTTGAACCGGTGCCGGTTGTTGTCCGGGTGCGCCCACATGCCGTGCACGATGTGACTGACGCAGTTCATCTCGAACAGGTTGACGTGCAATTGCTTGGGATCGGCATTGCCGCTCATGCAGTCGCTCCCGTCGACACGCTCGCATCTGCGCCGGCCGCGCTCTGGGATGTGGTGCCGGCGAACCACGCCTCGCGTGGACGACGACCGTTCAATCGCCAGTCGCCAAGCGCACGTTCGCGCAGGATCGCCGGGTTATGCGAGGCGATGGTGCGCGCGTTGCGCCAATGCCGGTCCAGCGCACGCTCACGCGCGGTCGCCGAGGCGCCACCGACCTCGAAGACCAACGTGCTGGCCTCCAGCACCAGTGGCAACACCACCTGCTGGCCGTGATAGGCGGCCAGATCGGCGGCGATGTAATCGGCCTCTGACGCGGTGCCGGCATGATGCGCGAGGTGGGCCTGCTGCAACGAGACGCCGACCTGCTCCACCACCGCCTCTGCAGCGAAGGCCAGGCTCGACAAGCGGCCGACCACCCGCTGCACCAGTGGATCGTCGGCCGGCCGCGTCTGCCCGGGCACGCCGAATACGCGGGTGCGGGCGCGCACGAATTCCACGCCATCGCGCAGCACCGCACGCGCGATCCCGGTCAAGGTCGCCAGGTGCACGCTCTGGTAGAACGCAGTGAGATAGTTGTCCGGCCGCGCCTGCCCGGCGGGATGGCGGTGCAGCACATGCTCGTCCTGCAGCCGCACCGCCCTGAAATGGGTGCTGCCGCTGCCGGTCAGGCGCTGGCCGAAGCCGTCCCAATCGTCGATCCGCGTCACCCCCTGAGCATCGGCAGGCACCGCGAGCGCGAGCTGGTCGCCACCGTCCACGGCGGCCGCCAGGATCCAGTCGGCGTAGAGCGTGCCGGTGGAATAGAACTTCTCGCCATCCAGCTGCCAATGCGCCCCGTCGCGACGCAGCGTCAGCGTGTTCTCGGTGGCCGGGCCGCGCTCGGCCATGGCCGCCCCGAAGAGCGCGCCGGCGGCCACGCGCGGAAACCAGCGCGCGCGTGATGCCGCATCGTCTGCAGTACTGCCGTACAGGCCTTCCACGAAGCCGAAATGCGCACGCAGGATCTGCGGCAGATTGGAATCGGCTTCGCCGAGCCGGGCCAATAGCCGCAGCAGCTGCGGCAGGCTCGCGCCGAGGCCGCCGTGGGCCTGCGGCACGCGCACGGCGCCGAAGCCGGCCGCCCGCAGCCAGGCAACCGGCTCATGGGCCAGGATGCGCTCGCGCTCGCGCGCCAGTGCGCCCTCGGCGATGCGCGCAAACACCGGATCGAAGCGCTGCGCCAGCGCCGCATCGGTCGGCGCGCCGAGCTGCGGCGACGTATCGGAGGGAAAGACAGCTTGAGCATTCATGGGGAGCTCCAAGGGGAGGGAATAGCGATCCAGGGGAGGGGGTGCCGGGATGCGTGCGGTCCCAGGCGTAACGCGTGGCCGGCGTGTTGGATTCCGCTGCGCGCCGGTGGTATGCGTGGCCTCATCGCAGTCCGCACGCCCATTGCGTGCCCATTGCCTGCCCATCGCATGCCCACGTCAGCAGGGACGGAGCTGCAGCAATTGCCGCGTCAACGCAACAATCTCCGCAATCAATTTCGATCATGACCTGGCGTAAGCCGCTGATCCAGCGTCCACACAGCAGCAAAATCCATTTACTGATAATCCCCGGAAATCACCTGATGGCATGCACATTTGCAACGACCTCGGAAACGCGACGGACACACGCGCTCATCGGCGACGGCAGGCAGCGGCCGCACTCAGAAGCGCAGCGATGCGCCGGCAAAAACGCTGAAACCGTCGCCGACATAGAACACATTGGAATCGCGCCCTTGCAGTTCGTAGGCGGTACTGGTGGCAGTGGCGTAATGTCTGTTCGCCAGGTTGCGTAGATCGACCCAGGCGCTCCAGCGCCCGCTCGGCAGGCCGTAACCGAGCTTGGCGCCCAGCAAGCCGTAACCGGGTGCCTTGAGCGTATTGGCGAAATCGACGTAATAGCTGGACGCTGCGCGCACATCGAGATGTGCATAAAATCCGCTGCCATGCGCATATTGCAACTCGGCCTGATAGACCTGCCGCGGCAGGCCGGGCAACGCATTCTGTGCGAACGCGGCATCGCGGCGGTAATGGAAGTCGTTGAGGGTATAGGCCTGGCGCAGGCTCAACCCGCTGCCATCGTCGCCGTCCCATACGCGCGTACTCAGCGAGGCCTCGATGCCCTGATGCACGGTCGGCCCGGCATTGGCGTTGGCCACCACCGCATCGGTACTGGCAGTGGCCTGCTGGGTCACCACGGTCAGCAGTTCGTCGTTGATCCAAGAGCGGTAGACGGTGAGGCTGCCATCGAAGATGCCGTGGCTACCGCGGACGCCCGCTTCGGCGGTGGTGGCTTTTTGCGGCACCAACGGCCGCGCGAACGGTGTGGCCACCCCGCCGCCGCTGATCTGCCAGGTGACCGGCGGATCGATCGAGCGGCTCACATTGGCGAACGCCTGCAGATCCGGCGTCAGCCGATAGCGCAACCCCAAGCGTGGGGCTGCGTACCATGTGTCCAATGCATAACGCTGCGGATACACGCTGGTATTGGCGGTGGTCGACTGCACCACGCGGACGTCCCGATCGATATTGATCAGCGACACGCCTGCCGACAGCCACGAGGACGCATCCAGTTGCAACTCGCCACCGAGCGTCAGCACGGTGTCGCGCGAGCCGGTGTAGCGCACCTCCTTGAGCAGGCGCCAGCTGTCGCGGTCGTGCGTGCGCGCATCGCCGAACGCCAGCCGCGTATCGCTCCAGGTCACGCTGGTGTCCAGGTTGCGGCCGAACAAGGTGTCGCCGCTGCGCAAGTAACGCACGCTGGTGTTGATGTCCGTCGATCGCCACAGGTTCGGCGTGGTGGAATAACGCCAGCTGTTGTAGAGCGGATAGTTGTTGAGGTCCACCCCCAGCTCCAGGCGCGCGTCGTCGTCGAAGACATAGGTGGTTTTGCTGCCCACCAGCGTGGTGCCGCCTTTCTTGCGGCCATAGGGGGCCGGGTTGGCACGCGAGCCGCTGTTGATCTGCGCCAGCGTCAGCGTGCCGCCGTTGATCAACTCTTCTTCGCGGTAACGCAGCAGCAGGCGCGTATCCAGGCGCGGGCCGAAGCGATAGCCAAGATTGGCGACCAGTTCGCGGCCGTTGGTGTCGGTGAGGTCCTGGTAGCCGTCACGGCTGTTGTGCAGCATCGACACGTACCAATCGAAATTTCCTGCCACACCGCCGTTGCTGATCTGCTGCTTGCGATAGCCGTAGCTCCCCCCCTCCACCCGCAGATATGTTCCCGGCGAGGTCTGCCCGGTGTGGGTGACGAAGTTGATCGCGCCGCCAAGACTGGTGGCCGCATATTGAAAGGCGTTGGCGCCGTAAAGCACTTCGGTGTAATTCACTCCGGCGATGCTGAGCAGATCTTCCTGGGTTCCCCCGGGGCCGGTGATCGGCAGACCGTCGAACAGGAACTTGGTGCCCAGCACGTAGCCGCCATAAAAAGTATTCAAGCCGGAGCCGCGAATGGAGATCTTGGCGGCCGCGTTGCCGCTGGTGGACTGCGCGAACACGCCCGGCTGGAAGGCCAGCACGTCTTCGGCGCTGGCAGCGCGCCCGCGTTCCACTTGCTCGTTGTCCACCAGCGCCGTGTTGCCGGCAACCGTCTGCAGGGCTTGCTCGGCTTGCGCCTGCTCCGGCTTGCGCTCGGCCTTGATCGTCACTGCCTGCAACGTGTGCACCTGTGCATCGGTCTCGGCATCGGTCGGCTGCGCTTGCGCCGGCAGCTGCGCCGAGGCGGCCATCACCCAGGCAATTGCCGAGTACAGCACTGCGCGTGTGTTCGTGGACATCGTGTTCTCCGCTTGATCGTCTGCGCATCGTGGCGCGGCTGGATGCTGCACACGCACATCGCGTGCCAGCGACGCGCCAATGCCGTCGCGCATGGAATCACGCGCAAAATGCCGTCGATAACGCTCAACATCGTGCCTGCAGCGCGGCGAAATGCTGATTCGATGTTTCCCCACCAACATTTTTCGCGCGGTCATGTCCGCGCGCACTATCGTCATGCCGCAAACGCCATGAGCAACGCCTGGCGCAAGCCGAAAAACCCAGGATTTCAGGGTTTTTTCATCAGGTCATTCTCAAATCTGATAAGCGATCGGCGCATTTGAGCGCCCTGTGCCATTGCCATGTCCTCCGCCGTGCAGTCAGATGGAATGCCTCGCTGTCGGCACACGAACAGCCTGCAGCTGCCAGCGTGTGTTTGCGCAGCAACACCATCGGTGTGCGGGCGCCACGCAGGGTCGCGCGACCGCCCGCCATCGTCATTACAGGATTCTCCGCATGCGCAGTCCGTTGAATGTCGTCGCTGTTTCCGGCAGCACCTCGCGCCCATCGCGCAGCCTGGCATTAGCCGAGGCGACCCTAGCCGAACTCGGGCAGCGCGTGGCAATCAGGCCAAGCATCATCCAGCTGGGCGATATCGCCCGGCCGCTGGGTGCCGCCCTGTGGCGCAGCGAGTTGGGCGAGGCCGCCGAGCAGGCGCTGCGCCAGATCGAATCGGCCGACCTGCTGCTGGTGGTCGCACCGGTGTATCGCGGCTCGTATCCGGGCTTGCTCAAGCATCTGTTCGACCTGATCGATATCAACGCGTTGATCGATACACCGATCCTGCTCGCGGCAACCGGCGGCAGCGAACGGCATGCACTGGTGATCGATCACCAACTGCGCCCGCTGTTTTCGTTCTTCCAGGCGGTGACCCTGCCGATCGGCATCTACGCCACCGAGACGGATTTCCACGAGTATCGCGTGGTCAACCCTGCCGTGCGCCAGCGCATCGAGCTGGCCGCAGAGCGCGCCGCTGGCGTGCTTGGCGCGCGCACCGATGCATTGTTGCGCATTGCCTGACTGCACGCTGCAGATGCAGATGCAGATGCAGATGCACGTACAGGATGCGGACTTTTTCGAACCACGGGACCACCCAATCGCCGCAACTGCCGGTGCCCCAGAAGACAACCGCCTGGTCGAAACGGAACACGCTTGCAACGAACTCCCCATTCAATCCCTGCACATGATGTGCGGGCTGCTGCGATGGACGCGCATGACCGAGACCCACCATGGACATGTTCTGGTTCATCCCCACCCACGGCGATAGCCGCTACCTGGGCACCAGCGATGGCGCACGCCAGGTCAGCGCCGAATACGTCACCCAGGTGGCGGTCGCCGCCGATACGCTGGGCTATGAGGGTGTACTGATTCCGACCGGGCGTTCCTGCGAGGATCCGTGGGTCATCGCATCGAGTCTGATCAATGCGACGCGTCGGCTGAAGTTTCTGGTCGCGCTGCGTCCCGGCCTGATGGCGCCCGCGCTCGCCGCGCGCACGGCGGCCAGCTTCGACCGCCTCTCCGGCGGGCGCCTGCTGGTGAACCTGGTCACGGGCGGCGACCGCGGCGAACTGGAAGGCGATGGCGTCTTTCTGGACCACGCAGAACGCTATGAAGCATCAGCAGAATTCATCCGCATCTGGCGCGAGATCATCGCCCACAGCCATAGCGGCGAGAGCTACGACTTCGACGGCAAACATCTGCAGGTGAAGGCGGCCAAGCTGTTGTATCCCACCGTGCAGAGGCCGTATCCGCCGGTGTGGTTCGGTGGCTCTTCCGACGCTGCGCACTATCTGGCGGCCGAGCAGGTCGATACCTATCTGACCTGGGGCGAACCACCGGATGCGGTTGCGGAAAAGATCGCCTCGGTCCGCAGCAAGGCCGCGGCGCTCGGGCGCACGCTGACCTTCGGCATCCGCCTGCACGTGATTGTGCGCGAGACCGAGGCAGAAGCGTGGGCGGCGGCCGAGTCACTGATCAGCCATCTGGACGACGAAACGGTGGAACGCGCGCAGAGTGCATTTGCGCGCATGGATTCGGTCGGCCAGCGACGCATGGCCGCACTGCACAGCCGCGGTCAACGCCGTACCCGCGCCGATCTGGAAGTCAGCCCCAACCTGTGGGCTGGCGTCGGCCTGGTGCGTGGTGGCGCCGGCACCGCGCTGGTGGGCGATCCGCAGACCGTGGCCAAGCGGATCGAAGAATATGCCGCGCTCGGCATCGATACCTTCATCTTCTCGGGCTACCCGCATCTGGAAGAAGCCTACCGTTTCGCCGAGCTGGTATTCCCGCTGCTGCCGCGCACGCTCAAGCAAAAACTTCCTGGCCAGGCACTGAGCGGGCCCTTCGGCGAAGTCATCGCCAACACCATCGTGCCGCGCGCTTCGGCGCGCTGACGGGAGCACTCATGAAGCGACGCAACCTGCTCAAATTCGGAACCCTCGCCGGCGTCACGCTCGGCGCCCCGCCGCTGCTGTCCGGCACCGCCTTCGCGCAAGCCAAGGGTGCAGTACCCGAACAACTGCGCATGGACTACGCGTATTACTCGCCGACTTCGCTGGTGCTCAAACACTTCGGCTGGCTGGAGGAAACGCTCAAGGCGCAGGGCACCCAGGTCAAGTGGGTGCTGTCGGCCGGCAGCAACCGCGCGCTGGAATATCTGGGCGGCAACAGCATCGACTTCGGCAGCACCGCTGGCCTGGCCTCGCTGCTGGCGCGCGCCAACGGCAATCCGATCAAGGCCGTGTATATCTACTCGCGCCCGGAATGGATCGCGCTGGCGGTCGGCAGGAATTCGCCGATCCGGCAGCTGACCGAACTCAAAGGCAAACGCATCGCCGCCACCAAGGGCACCGACGCCTACCTGTTCCTGCTGCGCGCGCTGCGGCAGGCCGGGTTGAGCAAGAGTGCGGTGGATATCGTGCATCTGCAGCATCCCGACGGACGCACTGCACTGGAACGCGGCGATGTGGACGCGTGGTCCGGCCTGGACCCGCACCTGGCCGCAAGCCAGATCGAGGCCGGCTCGCGCTTGATCTACCGCAACACCGCCTTCAATTCGCGCGGCTTCTTGAATGTCAGCGAGACGTTCGCCTCCGCGTACCCCGAGCAGATTCCGCTGGTGATCCAGGCCTACGAAAAAGCACGCCAGTGGGCGATCGCGCACCCGGGCGAACTGGCCGCGCTGATCGCCGCCGAGGCCCGGCTGTCGCCCCAGGTGGCCACGCTGCAGCTGCAACGCACCGACCTGCGCAATCCGGTCATTGGTCCGGAAGAGAGGGCGGCGCTGCAGAGCGCCGCGCCGATCCTGCTCGAAGAGGGCCTGGTCCGTCCCGGCACCGATCTGGGCAAGGTGCTGGCTGCGCTGATCGATCCCAGCTACGCCAAGCGCGCAGGCGTGGCGCAGGCCTGAGCACGACGATGAACGACACCTCCTTGCGCGTTTCCGCCTCCGTGGCCGGCACCCCGCCGCAACCGCGCCTCAGGCTGCCCGCCAGCAGCCTGGGCTGGCTACTGCCGCTGATCTTCTTCGCCGGACTCGAACTCGCCTCGGCGCTGGGCTGGACACCGAGTTACCTGCTGCCGCCGCCCAGCCAGATCCTGCGCACGCTTGCCGACGAGGCAAACCGCGGACTGGCCAGTCATGTTGGCGCCAGTGTGTTGCGGGTGCTGGCGGGCTTCTCCATCGGCGCCGGGCTCGGCCTGCTGGTCGGCGTGGCGGTGGGCCTGAGCCGCTGGCTGGAACGCCTGCTCGACCCCAGCTTCCAGGCGCTGCGCGCAGTGCCCAGCCTGGCCTGGGTGCCGTTGCTGCTGCTGTGGATGGGCATCGACGAAGCGCCCAAGATCACCCTGATCGCCATCGGCGCGTTTTTTCCCGTGTATCTGGACGTGGTCAGCGGCCTGCGCCAGGTCGACCGCACGCTGGTGGAGCTGGGCGAAAGCTACGGGCTGTCCAAACCACGCCTGGTGCGGCGCATCCTGCTGCCGGCGGCGCTGCCGTCCATCTTCACCGGGCTGCGCACCAGCCTGAGTCTGGCCTGGATGTTCCTGGTTGCCGCCGAGCTGATCGCTGCCACCCGCGGGCTGGGTTATCTGCTGAGCGACGGGCGCGAAACCTCGCGACCGGACATCGTGATCGGCGCCATCGTATTGCTCGCACTGCTCGGCAAACTCAGCGATGGCCTACTCAAGAGCATCGAATCGCGCACCTTGCGCTGGCGCGACAACCTGCAGAATCGCAGCGCGTCCGGCCACCCTGGGAGCCCTACGTGAGCAGCTCCGGCCTGCAGCTGCACATCGCCGGCAAACGTTTCGGCACCCGCCAGGTGCTGCGCGATATCGACCTGCAGCTGGCACCCGGCGAGATCGTCAGCTTGATCGGCGCCAGCGGCTGCGGCAAAAGCACCCTGTTGCGTATCCTGGCCGGCCTGGAACGCGACTACGCCGGCGAGGTGGCGCTGGATGGTGCCCGCGTGCGTGGCGTGGACCGGCAGATCGGCTTCATCTTCCAGGAGCCGCGGCTACTGCCGTGGCTGGATGTAGCCGCCAATGTCGCTTTCGCCGACGAGGCCGATCTATCGCCGGCGGCCGCGCGGCAATCTGCGCGCGTGCAGCAGTTGCTGGCCCAGGTCGGCCTGCTGGATTACGCAACCGCGCTGCCCAAACAGCTGTCCGGCGGCCAGGCGCAGCGCGTGGCGCTGGCACGCGGGCTGTACCGGCAACCGCGCGTGCTGCTGCTCGACGAACCCTTCAGCGCGGTGGATGCCTTCACCCGCATCAAGCTGCAGGACCTGCTGCTGCGCCTGGCCGGCGAACATGGCTTCAGCGTGCTGCTGGTCACCCACGACATCGACGAAGCGGTCTACCTGAGCGACCGCGTCATCGTCATCGGTGGCCAGCCCGGAACGATCGCGCATGCACAGCGTCTGGAGATGCCGCGTCCGCGCAATCGCCAGGCGCATGAGGCGGCGCTGCGGCAGGCCCGCCAGGACCTGCTTGCGGCCTTGCACAGCCTCCATGTGTTCTGAGCGCTGGCCGGCGCTGGAATGCCTTCCGGGATACGGCATGCCCAGCTGGCGATCTTCCGCACGACGTGCCGACCATTGTCCGGTCAGCGCCCCACTCCTTCGCATCTGCACAAGGCCACCGCGCATGACCAGCCGCCAACCGCAACCGACCCTGCTCAATCCGCTGCAGACCGCCCAGCGCCTGGCGGCCGGGTTCGCCGACACCGCGATCGAGCGCGATGCGCGCGGCGGCACTCCCAAGGCCGAGCGCGATGCATTGCGCGCCAGCGGCCTGCTGGCGCTCAGCATTCCGGTGCAGTACGGCGGCCTGGGCGCCAGCTGGAGCGAGGTGCTGCAGGTCGTGCGCACCTTCGCCAAGGTCGACAGCTCCATCGCGCATGTGTTCGGCTTCCATCATCTGATGCTCGCCACCGTGCGGCTGTTTGGCCAGCCCGCGCAGTGGCAGCCGTGGCTGGAGCAGACCGCGCGCAAGCAGTGGTTCTGGGGCAATGCGCTCAACCCCCTGGATACCCGCACCGTCGCCGTGCAATGCGAAGGCTGGCGCGAATTTTCCGGCAGAAAGAGTTTCTGTTCCGGCGCCATCGATTCGCAGATGCTGATCGCCTCGGCCCTGGACGAGCGCAGCGGCAACTTGTTGATCGGTGCGATTCCCACCGCGCGCAGCGGCATCACGCTCGGCCACGATTGGGACAACATCGGCCAGCGCCAGACCGACAGCGGCAGCACCACCTTCGAGCGCGTCCGCGTGGAAGAAAGCGAGCTACTGCTGGATCCCGGTCCGTTGAGCACTCCGTTCGCCTGTCTGCGCCCACTGATCGCGCAGTTGCTGTTCGCGCATCTGTTCCTGGGGATTGCCGAGGGCGCATTCGAGGAAGCGCGCAGCTACACCCTGGGCGAAGCCCGCGCCTGGCACCGCTCCGGGGTCGAACAAGCCAGCGAAGACCCCTACATCCTGGCCCATTACGGCGAGTTCTGGCTGGGCCTGGAAA
This sequence comes from Xanthomonas sp. D-36-1, assembly GCF_017746155.1. Lineage (NCBI taxonomy): Bacteria > Pseudomonadati > Pseudomonadota > Gammaproteobacteria > Lysobacterales > Lysobacteraceae > Xanthomonas > Xanthomonas sp. D-36-1. The sequence continues at coordinate 112,032 of NZ_JAGHWR010000003.1, read as the reverse complement.
GCGCCCGACTGCTGACCGAACGCGCTGCCGGATTGCTCGACGCCGCCTGGCGCAAGGAGCATGCGCTCGGCCGCGACGAGCGCGCGCAAGTCGCCTTGGCGGTGGCCGCCGCCAAGGTCGCCACCACACGCGTCGGGCTGGAGGTGTGCAGCAAACTCTTCGAGGTCACCGGCGCGCGTGCCACGCATGCAGCGCTGCGGCTGGACCGCTACTGGCGCAACCTGCGCACCCAGACGCTGCACGATCCGGTCGATTACAAGCTGCGCGAACTTGGCGAATGGGCGCTGCGGCACCAGCCACCCACTCCCAGTTTCTATTCCTGAGCCAGACGATGCGTCACCTGCATTTCCGACTCGGACCTCGCGTCCCGCCGTGTTGAACCGACGCCGCCTCGCGCCCTTTTCTCCCCCACGCACGAGCCCGTCCCATGTCCGAGGTCCGCTTGCTCACCCTGCCTGCAGCGCAGCAACACGTGCTCACCGGCAACGCCGTGCGCGCCACCGCGCACGTGTTCGAAGACCCGTCTTCCCAGGCATTGCTGACGCACCTCGAACGGGTTGCGCCGAGCGAGGCCAGCGTGCTGATCGTCGGCGAATCCGGCACCGGCAAAGAGCTGGTCGCACGTCACATCCATCATCGCAGCGCGCGGGCCCGCCATCCGTTCGTAGCGGTCAACTGCGGCGCCTTCAGCGAGTCGCTGGTCGATGCCGAACTGTTCGGGCATGAGAAAGGTGCGTTCACCGGCGCCCTCAGCGCCAAGGCCGGCTGGTTCGAGGAGGCCAACGGCGGCACCTTGTTTCTGGATGAAATCGGCGACCTGCCGATGCCGATCCAGGTCAAGCTGCTGCGCGTACTGCAGGAGCGCGAAGTGGTACGGCTGGGCTCGCGCCGCAGCGTGCCGATCGATGTGCGCGTACTGGCCGCCACCAACGTGCCGCTGGACCACGCCATCCAGCATGGATATTTCCGCCAGGACCTGTTCTATCGCCTCAACGTGGTGGGCGTGGAGCTCAAGCCGCTGCGCGAACGCCCCGGCGACATTCCGCCGCTGATCCGCCACTTCGTCGATATCTACAGCCAGCGCCTGGGACACGGCCGCGTGACCATCAGCGCGGATGCCGAGCACCTGTTGGTCGAGTACCCGTGGCCAGGCAATATCCGCGAGCTGGAGAACGTCATCCACCACACCTTGCTGATCCACCGCGACGGCGTGGTGCGCGCCGAAGACATCCGCCTGTCGCAACTGCGCTTGCCAGGCCAGGCAGGCGGCGACCCGCACGAAGACGGCCAGGCCCTGCTCGAACGCGCCTTCGACAGCCTGTTCGAAAGCGCCGGTGGCGCGCTGCATGCGACGGTGGAAGATCAACTGTTCCGTGCCGCGTATCGGCACTGCCACCACAACCAGGTCAAGACTGCCGCGCTGCTGGGGCTGAGCCGCAACATCGTGCGCGCGCGGCTGATCGAACTGGGCGAGCTGGTGGTGAACAAACGCCTGGGGTAGTCACGCCTGGCTGCTTGCGAGACGACGCTGCGCATAGCACGGCTCACATGACGCGCTGCTACGGTGCGGTCACCGCAGACGCAGCGCGCTTCGGTCGCTCACGCAAGGGCGTCAACGCCGCCGATAGTCCACATAGTCGAATGCGAACGCATGCCGGGCATCGGCCGCGTGCGATTCGCGCTGCACGGCCTCCCACAGCGCAGGATCGATCGGCGGGAAATGCGTATCGGCGCCATCCACTACCGTGTCTACTTCAGTCACCGCCAGCAGATCGGCACGTTGCATGGTCAGCCGATACACCTCGCCGCCGCCGATCACGCACAGCTCCTGCGCGCCATCCTGCGCAGCGCGCTCGATCGCCTGTTCCACCGATGCCACCGCATGCATGCCCTCGAACGGCACCTGCCCCGAACGCGTCAGCACCAGATTCACTCGCCCCGGCAACGCACGCCCCAGCGATTGCGCCGTTTTGCGCCCCATCAGGATCGGCTTGCCCAGCGTCAGCGACTTGAAGCGTTTGAGATCGTCCGGCAATTTCCACGGCAGATCGTTATCGCGGCCGATGGCGTTGTTGCGGTCGAAGGCGACGATCAGGGTCAGTTTCATCGGTCCGGATACAGCGTGTCGTAGATCTTCATCGCGGCGTGCCGGCCCATCATGCCAAGGCAGAAAGCCGCAAGGTACAACAGGGCAATCACCGCCAGCGCCGCCGAAGACTGCCCACCGAAGACGTTCGTCAGCTGCAGGGGTTCACCCTTGTACAAGGCAATACCGAAAAAGCCGATCGGTGCGATGAGCAGGATGCTCGTGAGATTCACCAACAGGCTGGCCTGCATTGCCATCAGCGAATCAGCCAGTTTTTCCCGTGCCTTGATCGAATGCTTGGCCATCACAGTGCTGTCGTCTCAAGTGGATACCAGCGGACCATGCCGCAACTCGCTCGTCACACCGCCACCGGCGCCTTGATCGCCGGATGCGGGTCGTAGCCTTCGATGGCGATGTCTTCGAAGCGGAACGCGAACAGGTCGGTGACCTCGGGATTCAGACGCAAGGTGGGCAGCGCGCGCGGTGCGCGCGTCAGCTGCTCGCGCGCCTGCTCGAAGTGATTGGAATACAGGTGCGCATCGCCCAGCGTGTGCACGAAATCGCCAACGCCCAGGCCGGTGGCCTGCGCCACCATGTGCGTCAGCAGCGCATAGCTGGCGATATTGAACGGCACGCCCAGAAAGATGTCGCCGCTGCGCTGATAAAGCTGGCAACTGAGCTTGCCGTTCACCACGTAGAACTGGAACAGGCTGTGGCACGGCATCAGCGCCATCTGCGGCAGCTCGCCGACATTCCAGGCGCTGATCACCAGACGACGCGAATCCGGGTTGCGCCTGATCTCATCCACCAGCCACTGCATCTGGTCGATCTCGACACCGTCCGGGCCACTCCAGCGCCGCCACTGCTTGCCGTACACCGGACCGAGATCGCCATTGTCGTCGGCCCATTCGTCCCAGATGCGCACCTGGTTGTCGCTGAGGTAGCCGATATTGGTGTCGCCCTTCAGGAACCACAGCAACTCATGGATGATCGAGCGCAGGTGCAGCTTCTTGGTGGTCACCAACGGAAAGCCGTCGTTGAGATCGAAGCGCATCTGCCAGCCGAACACGCTGCGCGTGCCGGTACCGGTGCGGTCGGACTTCTCTGCGCCGTGTTCCAGCACGTGCTGCAACAACTCCAGATACGGCTTCACTTGGCAGCCTCCACGCCCACGATCACCGGCAGCACCGGCTGCAACACCGGCGCGCGACGCGACATCGCCAGCAACACCAGGCCGACCGCAATCAACGGCAGGCTCAGAATCTGGCCCATCGTCAGCCAGTTGAAGGCCAGGTAGCCGATCGGCGCGTCGGGTACGCGCACGAATTCGACGATGAAACGGAACACGCCATACAGCAATGCGAACAGGCCGGAGACCGCATACCGTGCGCGCGGCTTCATCGAGAACGTCCACAACACCACGAACATCACTACCCCTTCCAGCGCAGCTTCATAGAGCTGCGAGGGGTGGCGTGCGAACTGATTCAAGGCGCCAGCGGCGTACTGCGCCTGGATCTGCGCGGGCAAGCGGTCGGCCAGCTCCGGCGCATGCGGAAAGATCACGCCCCAGCCGGCCTGGGTGAATTTTCCCCACAATTCGCCGCCGACGAAATTGCCGAGCCTCCCGAAACCAAGACCCAGCGGCACCAGCGGGGCGACAAAGTCCATCACATCGAAGAAGTGCAACCGGTGCTTGCGCGCCCACAACAAGCAAGCGATCAACACGCCAAGCAGGCCACCGTGGAAGCTCATGCCGCCTTCCCAGACCTTGAACAGGATCAGCGGGTTGGCCAGGAAGGTCTCGAACGCATAGAACAGCATGTAGCCGATGCGCCCGCCCAACACCACGCCAAGCATGCCGTAGAACAGCAGGTCGGAAAAACCATCCATGTCTACCCCGGGCAGGCGACCGCGCAGGATGCGCGAACGGCCCAGGGCCCAGGCCGAGAAAAACGCCGCCAAGTACATCAAGCCGTACCAGTGCACCTGCACCGGGCCGAGCGAGAAGGCGATGGGGTCGATGGCGTGCAGATAGATCATGCGGACCGCGTATCACGTAGAGCGAGGCCGCTATTCTGACACCTCGCACGCGCTCAACCTAAAATCCGCGGCCGGTCAGGTAGCTCGTCTTCATGCTGCGCCCCGTCACTGGCCGGGAAATGTTCGGCCAACAACTCGGTCACCGCCTCGATGCCGGCCAGGACAGCCGCTTCGTGCTGGCCTTCGCGCAGAAACTGCTGCATGCGCCGGCACACTTCTGCCCAACGCGCTTCCGGCACCCGGCTGCGCAGGCCGCGGTCCGCCACCACCTCGATGGCGTGGTCGGCCAGCAGCAGGTAAATCAGCACCCCGTTGTTGGCTTCGGTATCCCAGGTCCGCAGCTGGGCGAAGGCCTGCTCGGCGCGCTGCCGCGCGCTGTGCCCGCGCCACAACGCCTCCAGTGGCAGGTCGGCCTCGACCGCGACCATGATCTGGCCGGTGTGCGAGCGCTCGCTGGCCGTCACCGCCGCCGCAATGGCGTCCATGCATGCGGCTGGAAATGTGCGCTGCGCCGAGGGCGCGAAGATATGCCTGAGCCACCGCATTACCAGCTCCCCGAGGCGCCACCGCCTCCTGATGACCCGCCGCCACCGCCCCAGCCACCACCGCCGCCGAAACCGCCACGGCCGCCGCCGCCAAATCCACCGAAGCCGCCGCCGCCCCAACCGCCGCCGCCGACAAAGCGGCCCGGCGAGCCGGAGGACAGGCCCGCCAGCAAGCCGATCACCGCCGCACCCGCGCTGGCGAACAGCAACGACGTCAATAGCAATGCCGCACCGCCGGCGGCAACGCCGGTCAGCACGGCGCGCAGCGGGCGCGGCAGCGCGCCCAGGATGCCGCGCGCCACCATGGCCACTACCAAGCCGATGAACAGCGCCATGATCCAGCCGCCGCCGCCCGCGCCGTTGCCGCCCTCGGCATGCCCGCTGACCGGCGCCGGCAGGGCCTCGCCTTCGATCAGGCCGGCCAGGGTTGCGGTCGCCGCCGCGATGCCGCCAGCGTAATCGCCCTCACGGAAGCGCGGCGCCAGATACTCCTGGATGATGCGGTTGGCAGTGATGTCCGGAATGGCGCCTTCCAGGCCGTAACCCGGCTGGATGCGGACGCGACGGTCGTCCTTGGCCACCAGCAGCAGCACGCCGTCGTCCACGCCCTTGCGGCCGATCTTCCATTGGTCGAACACGCGCTGGGTGTATTGCTCGATCGCTTCCGGCTGCGTGGTCGGCACGATCAAGATCTGCAGCTGCGCGCCCTTGCGCTGCTGCAAGGCCAGCGCCTGTTGCTCGAGTTGCTGGATCTGCCCCGCATCCAGGGTGCCGGTGACGTCGACCACCGGCGAGCGCAGCGGCGGGATGGCAGCCAACTCCTGCGCCAGCAACGACGCCGGCAACAGCAACAACGCCATCATCCACACCACTCGCAAAGCCATTCGCCGCATTGCCAACTCCTAGGTGATGCGCGCCGATCGTCGATCAACGCTGGGTTTTGCCAAGCCCTCTCCCTGCGCGACAATGCCTCCTACAGAGAGAGGGTTTGCCCGAAGCGAAGCCACGGGTGGTTGGGACGATTACAAGGCCTGGCACCGTCCCCTCACCCAACCGCTTTCCCCGATGGAAGAGCGGCTTGCTCTCGCCTCAAACGTCCTGTTGGTGTGGTCCGCAGATCGTGCTGATGTGCCGCTTGGCATGCGTTGCTTTGGCTTGTGCCTGTGCGTCTTTCGACAGCGCGTGCTGCGCTTGCTGGCGACGACCGCACAGGCACGCACCGCCGCTGATTACTGCGCAGGCTGCGGCGCAGGCTGCGGCGCGGGTTGTTGCTGCGGCGTCTGCTGTGGCGCCTGCTGCGTGCCGAAATCCACCTGCGGAGCGCGCGAGATCTGCGCTTCGTTTTCCACGCTGAAATTGGGCTTGGGCTGGTATCCGAAGATCTTGGCCGTGATCACCTGCGGAAACGAGCGGATGTAGGTGTTGTAGTCCTGCACGGTCTGGATATAGCGGCCACGCGCCACGGTAATACGGTTCTCGGTGCCTTCCAGCTGCACCTGCAGGTCGCGGAACGACTGGTCCGACTTGAGCTGCGGATAGTTTTCGCTGACCACCAACAACCGCGACAGCGCGCTACCCAGCTCGCCTTGCGCCTGCTGGAACTGCTTCAACGACGCTTCGTCATCGGCGTTGACCTGGATCTGGCCGACGCGCGCGCGCGCATTGGTCACTTCGGTCAGGACCTGGCGTTCCTGCTGGGCGTAGCCCTGCACGGTGCGTACCAGGTTGGGAATCAGATCGGCGCGGCGCTGATACTGATTGAGCACCTCCGACCAACCGGCCTTGACGCCCTCTTCCTTCTGCTGGATCGCGTTATAGCCGCAACCGGACAGCGACGCGGTCAGGATCAGCAACACCAGGGCGCGAATCAGGACAGGCATGCAGGCGATTCCGTTGGAAGAGAGCCCGAGCATGCCACGTGCCAAGTCAAGCCCGCATGCACACGCCCCTGACCGGTTCCCTGCCCACCGTGCGTCACCACAGCCGCGGCAGCAGGATCAATCCCCAGCACAACAGCACATTGATCAGCAGCACGAATACCGCGGCCGAGCCCATGTCCTTGGCACGCCCGGCCAATACGTGGTGTTCCGGGCCGTAGCGTTCGATCACCGCTTCGATGGCCGAGTTCAGCAGTTCGGCAGCCAGCACGATCAACAGTGGTGCAATCAGTGCAATGCGCTCGAGTCCCGACTGCCCGAGCCACAGACCGAGCGGTACCAGCACCGCCGCCAGACAGACCTCCAGACGGAACGAGGATTCGTGCAGCCACGCCGCGCGCAATCCCTGCCATGACCAGATCGCCGCCTTGAGCATGCGGCGCGGGCCGCGCGGAACGTGCCCCAATTGATCGGCCATGCGTCAGTGCGTCCTGCCGCATGGGCGAAGAAGGGAACAAGTCGAACGCATGGCATTGTCGCTGCTGGGGAAAGTGCGAATCTTGCACCGTGGCGCCCCGCCCCGCCAGCTGCCGGCAGGTTTGCCCTCAGCTTCCAGCCTGGCGCACCATGGGAGCCCGCTTCACTGTCGAAGGTTCCTGCATGACCATCCATCGCCTGCGCAGCGTGCTGTGCGCCCTAGCCTTTCTGTCCGGCCATGTGCACGCCGACGCCCTGCACACCGCTCCGGCGGTGCCGGCGCAGGTCTCCAATGCCGCTTGGGAAGAAGACATGCAACGCTTCGCCGAAAGCGACGCGCGTCAGCCGCCGCCCAAGCACGGCATCGTGTTCGTCGGCAGCTCATCGATCCGGTTCTGGGAGACATTGGCACAGGATTTCCCTGGCAAGCCGGTGATCAATCGCGGTTTCGGCGGCTCGGAAGTGCGTGACAGCACCTGGTACACAGACCGCATCGTGATTCCATACGCGCCACGCCAGGTGGTGCTGTACGCCGGCGACAACGACCTCAACAGCGGCCGCACGCCCGAACAGGTGCGCGATGACGTGCTGGCATTCGTGGCACGTGTACGCCGCGACCTGCCCGAGGCACGCATCAGCTATCTGTCGATCAAGCCCAGCCCGTCGCGCGCGCAACTGCTGCCGGCCGTGATCACGGCCAACCGCCTGATCAAGGACGCGCTAGCCCCGCTGCCGCATGTGGACTTCGTGGACATCTATACGCCGATGCTCGATGCCAGCGGCAAGCCGCGCGCAGAACTGTTCCGCGCCGACAGGCTGCATATGACGGCCGATGGGTACGCGATCTGGCGCAAGGTCGTGGCACCGGTATTGGAACAACGCTAGAACACAACCGAGCCGATCCGGCGCCTGTCGCCGGATCGCCGGTCTGCAGGTGAGACGTTGGCTGCCGCTCCAGGGCAGCACGTTGCATCGTGGCGGCAAACTGCCGGGTGGCGGCAAACTGCCGGTCCTGTCCCACACAACTGACGTAGGCGTCTGCGATTAAGGCCCGCGGCGACCGCGTTGGCGGTGCGCGAGCGATGCCAGGCCTCTGCAACGTCGCCAAACACGCCGCAAGCGCGTACGCGTCGCGCGCTGCACTGTTGACGCCACGTTGCGCGTTCCGGCTGCCGAGCAGGAAACATAGCGGGCCACGCGGTTATCCAATACCCGTGCGGCAGCCGTTCGTCGTTTCCTGCCATCGCTGCCTGACTACTTGGCCGGCAGCAAGGCGTCATCAGCACGCGCCAGGACCACCGAATGCCGCCTCAGGCGACGACCACCGCCACGGACGTACCGACGCCGGCTTCGCTCTGCAGTTCGATACGCCAGCCGAAGCGATCGCACAGCCGACGGACGATCGACAGGCCAAGCCCAGTGCCTTGCGGGCGGGTGGGGTCGGCGCGGAAGAACGGCTCGAACGCGCGTGCCCGCGCTTCTTCGCTCATGCCAATGCCGGTATCGCGGACCACGATGCGGTCGTGTGTCACCTCGACCTCGATGCTGCCGGTATCGGTGTAAGCGCAGGCGTTGCGCAACAGATTGCTGAGCACCACTCGCATCACCCTGGGCGGGGCGAACATCTGAAGGCTGCGGTCGCCGACCATGCGCAACGACACCGGTTTATCGCCAAGCAGCTCACGCGCGCTTTTCAGTTCTTCGCTGGCAAGCTCGGCCACATCGAAGTTTTCGCTCTGCGGGTCGATCTCGGCTTCGCGTGCCAGGATCAGGAACGCATCGATCACCGCCTCCATATCGTGGCCGGCGCGCTGGATGCGGCGCAGGCTGCGCTGCGTGCGCGCGGACAATTCGTCGTCGGCCAAGGCCATGTCGCTGGCCACGCGAATCACCGTGAGCGGAGTGCGCAATTCATGGCTGGCATCGCGGGTGAAGTTGCGTTCGCGCGCAACATGCTCGCTGACGCGCAGCCCCAGCGCATGCAGCGCGGCGGCCAGCTGGCGCGTTTCGCCCTGCAGTTCGGCAGGCAGCCGCTCCGGAGCCAGTTCGTCCACATCCGGGTTGCGCGGGTCCCAATGCGACACGCGCCGGGCCAGCCAGCTGATCGGCGAGACCAGCCGCTTGGAAACCCGGTAGGTGAACCAGGACACGCCATAGATCGCCACCAACACCACAATCGCCGGCACCACACCGAACCACAACGTCAGATGCGCCGCGCGCGAGCGCGGAAACACCAGATACAGCCGCCCCTCCGGGCGTTGATCGACATACACCAGCGCATCGGCGGCAGCCACTTCGCTGAAGCCCGGAGACAGGTGACGCAGCGCGGCTGGAGCGGCCTCGGCGGCGGTACCGGTGGGCAAAAAATATCCCTGGATGTTGCGCGTATTCGGCGGCCGGTTGTCCGGCGCGCTCTTTTGCATCTGCCAGAAATGCACGGCCTCGTCGGCGAGCACGGTGCGCACCAGGCTGTATTTGATAACGAACGACACCAAGTACCCGGCTAGCACAAGCGCCAGGCTCGCCAGCGCGACCTGCAGCAGGAAGGCGAGACGTATTTTTCTCGGGAGCCCGTGTGGCATTGCTGCATCCAGGGAAGTGCGCCGGAGTATAGGCAACACTTCCGTGAGTCCTTCGTGCAACCAGCCGGCAGCACAGGAGATCGATCGGCGCGTGAGCGCCTGCACAGCGGCCGGCCGCCAGAACGGCGGCCGGCGCGCATGACATCACGCCATCGGTTGGGCGATGTCGGCGATGCGATAGCCGGCGCTCTGCACGGTGTGCAGCAGCGGACGGTCGAACGGCTTGTCGATGATCTTGCGCAGGTTGTACAGATGGCTGCGCAGGGTGTCCGAATCCGGCAAGCCATTGCCCCAGATTTCGCGCTCGATTTCCTGGCGGGTGACCACACGCGGCGACTCGCGCATCAGGATGGTCAACAGGCGCAGGCCGATCGGCGAAAGCTGCAGCTCGGTGCCGGCACGGGTGGCGCGCATGCTCACCGGGTCAAGCACCAGATCGGCGACCTTGAGCACTTCCGAGCCCACCTGGCGACGCTCGCGACGGATCAGGGCACGCAGGCGCGCTTCCAGTTCCTGAATCGCGAACGGCTTGGTCAGGTAATCGTCGGCACCGAATCCCAGGCCGGTGAGCTTGTCGTCCAGCGTATCGCGGGCGGTCAGCATCAACACCGGGGTGGACTTGCGTGCGTCGTTACGCAGGCGGCGACACACTTCGATGCCGTCCAGGCGTGGCAGCATGAGATCCAGCACGACCACGTCGTAGCTGTTCTCCGCTGCAAGACGATAGCCGTCCAGGCCGTCCTGCGCGTAGTCGACCTCGAAGCCACGGCCTTCCAGGTACTCGCCGATCATTTCGGAGATATTGCGGTTGTCTTCGACGACCAGCACGAGGCCGGACGTTTCCTTGGTCTGACGCATGGACTTTCCTCGGTCTTCAGCTTTGTGAAACATGCCGGATCGCCGGTGGAAAGGGCGTGAAGACTGGCTCACGTTTTGCGTTGTCCGGCAATTAGCGGCCGAGCAGCGGGCGCAACGCCGGCCACACCGTCTCCAGCACCTTCGGTTGCGCAGCGGCGGTGGGGTGCAGACCGTCTGCCTGCATCAGGCCGGGCTGCAGCGCGACCTTTTCCAGGAAGAACGGCACCAGCGCGGTCTTGTACTGTTTGGAAAGGTCCGCATAGGTCGCCTTGAGCCGCTCGCGGTAGGCTGGGCCGTAATTGGGCGGTACGTCGATCCCGAGCAGCAGTACCTTGGCGCCGGCTTGCTGACTGAGCTGGATCATCTTTTCCAGATTGCCCTTGAGCTGGGCGGGAGTCAGCCCACGCAGCGCGTCGTTGCCGCCGAGTTCGATGACCACCACCCCGGGGCGGTGCTTTTCCAGCAGGCCCGGCAGCCGGGTCAGCGCGCCGGAGGTGGTTTCGCCGCTGATGCTGGCATTGACGACCGCCGGTGGCGTCGCCATGTCACGCTTCAGGCGTTGGTCCAATAAAGTCACCCAACTGGACTGCACCGGGATGTTGTACGCAGCGCTCAGGCTGTCGCCGACGACCAGGATCGGCGCGGTGGCAACCGGACTTTTGGCAGAGGCGATCCCCGGCGCAAGCAGGGAGAGTGTCAGCAGCCACAGGACCAGCACGCCATATCGCAGTGTTCTTTCACGCATTCGGAGATTCCTCATCGACAGTCTGGCCCCCCGCTCTAGCACCCGCACCGCCATCGACGTTCGCGAGGTCGGCAAGTCCGTCAGTGGCCCGGAGGGAACGCTCCACATCCTCGACAACGTGAGCTTGACGGTCAGTGAAGGCGACAGCATCGCCATCGTCGGTGCGTCCGGTTCGGGCAAGACCACCCTGCTCGGCTTGCTGGCCGGGTTGGACCTGCCCAGCCGCGGCAGCATCGTGCTGGCGGGCCAGGACCTGGGCCAGCTCGACGAAGAGGCACGCGCCGCGCTGCGCGCCCGCGACGTCGGCTTCGTGTTCCAGAGCTTTCACCTGCTGCCGGCGCTGACTGCCGAAGAAAACATCGCACTGCCGCTGGAACTGGCCGGGCGCGAGGATTCCGCGCGGGTGCGCGAAGTCCTGGAGGCCGTGGGCCTGAGCGCACGTGCGCGGCATTATCCGCGCCAGCTGTCCGGCGGCGAGCAGCAGCGCGTGGCGTTGGCGCGTGCATTCGTGGCGCGCCCGCGCATCCTGTTCGCCGATGAACCCACCGGCAGCCTCGACCAGGCCACAGGCGCGCAGATCAGCGACCTGTTGTTCGCGCTCAATGCCACCAGCGACACCACGCTGGTCCTGGTCACGCATGACATGACGCTGGCGCAGCGTTGTCGCCACATCTACCGCATCGACAGCGGCCGCCTGCACGCACAGACCGGTCCGGCCGCATGAACGTCGTGCGACAAGCCGCGCGCGCAGTGCGCCGCGAATTCCTGGCCGGTGACCTGCTGACCGTGTTCGCCGCGCTGGTGCTGGGCGTGGCGGTGATGACCGCGGTGGGCACCCTGGTCGACCGGGTGACGCTCGCGCTGACCTCCAGCGCGGCCGAAGTGCTCGGCGGCGATCTGGGCGTGACCGGGCGGCAGGAAATCCCGGCCGACTTCGCCGAAGAAGCCAAACGACGCGGCCTGCAGAGTACGCGCATGGTCAGCTTCCCTAGCGTGTTGTTCCATGGCGATGCCAGCCAGATGGCCAATATCCGCGGCGTCGGCGCCGGCTACCCGCTGCGTGGGCAGTTGCTGGTGTCCAAGAACGGCACCGGGACGGAAGGCAGCGTCGCCAGCGCACCGCCGCCGGGCCAGGCCTATGCCGATCCGCGCCTGCTCGAAGCGCTGGGCCTGCGCGTAAGCGAGCAACTGGAATTCGGCGCCGGCCATCTGACCATCACCGGTGTGTTGCGCGCCGAACCCGATGCCTCCGGTGAGCTGATGCAACTCTCGCCGCCGCTGCTGGTCAATCGCGCCGATATCGAAGGCGCCGGCCTGCTCGGCCCCGGCAGCCGCGCCTCCTATCGGTTGATGTTCGCCGGCGCACCGGATGCCATCGCCGATTTGCGCGCTTGGTTGAAACCACGCGCCAGCGAGTATCGCTTGGTCGGTATCGAAGACACCCAGCGCGGCATGCGTGCAGCGTTTGATCGCGCCGGCCGCTTCCTGGCCTTGTCGGCGTTGCTGGCGGTGCTGTTGTCCGGCGTGGCCACGGCCCTGGCAGCGAACCGGTTTGCGATGCGACGCATCGACACCGTGGCGGTCCTGCGCTGCCTGGGTGCCCGCCAGCGCGACATCCTGGCGATGCTGTCGCTGCAATTGCTGCTGACCGCGATCCCGGCCTGCCTGGTCGGTATCGGGCTTGGCATGCTCGCGCAGGAAGGCCTGGTGCAGGCGCTGGGCAGTCTGATCCCGAACCGGTTGCCGCTGCCACAGGCCACCCCTGCCCTGGCCGGTGCCGGTATTGGCCTGGTGCTGTTGCTGGGCTTCGGCCTGCCGCCGCTGCTACGGCTGCGCAACGTGCCGCCGATGCGCGTGCTCAACCGCAGCTTTGCTGCAGTGCCGCCCAGCTCGCTGCTGGTGTATGGCGCAGCCCTGGCCGCCACGCTGGCGCTCACCGTCTATGCCACCGGCAATCTGATGTTGGCCGGCTGGGTGCTGGGCGGCCTGGCCGCGCTGGCACTGGTGGCGATGTTGCTGGGGCTGGCCCTGCTCGCGTTGCTGCGACCGATCCAGCACCGCCTGCGCGGGGCCTGGAAACTTGGCCTGGCCTCGCTGACCCGGCGCCGCGGCTTGAGCGTGGTGCAGCTGGTCGGGCTGTCGCTGTCGTTATGCGCGCTGTTGCTGCTGGCGGTGGTCGGCCCGGGCCTGCTCGGTCAATGGCGCGACCGCCTGCCGGCGGACACGCCCAACTACTTCCTGATGAACATCCAGCCCGAACAAACCCAGCCGGTGCTGCAGACGCTGCGCGGTCTGGGGGTGAACGATGCGGCCGTGGAGCCGTTCTCCACCGGGCGCCTGGTCGCCATCAACGACAAACCGCCGGTGCGCGGCGACCGCGACCCGGCCGACGATGGCGACGGCGACAACCGCCCGGTGAATTTCTCCTGGCGCCATGCATTCCCGCCCGCAAATACGCTGCTGCAGGGCAAGTTCTGGGCGGCCGACAGCACCGCGGCGGAAGCCTCGGTGGAAGAAGGCTGGGCGCAGCGCTACCAGCTCAAACTGGGCGATCGCATCACCTTGCTGCTGGGCGAACAGCAACGCACGTTCACCGTGACCAGCATCCGCAAGGCCGACTGGGATTCGTTCCGGGTCAACTTCTTCCTGCTGCTCAATCAAGGGTCGGTCGGCGATGCGCCGTACAACCTGATTTCCGCCTTCCACCTGCCGCCGGGCAATGCGTCCAAGCTGGCGGCGCTGAGTCGCGACTATCCGAACATTTCGTTGCTGGATATCGACGCCATCCTTGGGCGCGTGCGCGAGGTCATCGACCAGGTGGCACAGGCGGTGCAATTGGTGATGGGCTTCAGCCTGCTGGCCGGCGTGCTGGTGTTGCTGGCCGCGTTGCAGGCCACCGCGGGCGAACGCCGTTACGACAGCGCGGTGTTGCGCACCCTGGGCGCACGCCGTGGCCAGCTACGCGGTGCGGTGCTGGTGGAATTCGGCGCGCTTGGCTTGCTGGCGGCGACGCTGGCAGTGTCCGCTGCGGCCGTGATCGGCGCGGTCGTGGGGACGCAGGCGTTCGAGATTGCGTTGACGCCGGATTGGCCGCGACTGCTGCTCGGCGGCGCATTCGGGCTGGCGTTGAGCCTGTTGGCGGGTTGGTCGGGCACCCGGCGCATCTTGTCCACGCCGCCGGCGTTGGCATTGCGGAGCGAGTAAGCACGGGTAACACGCGTCGCATGCGGGCAACGGCGTGCGACGCGCGGCCTGGTAGCTGGGCTGCAGGCCAGGTAACGGACGCCGTGGCGCGCCGCGTGAGACGCCTCGCCCGTCGCTGAGTGCAGCATATGTCTGCAGCGCATAAGCACCTTGCAAATCGTACGTTCGCAGCGGTGGCACGACTGCCTACAGTGGTGTGTCCGGCCGCCGGCCCAGGCGGCCTTTCGTTGCCGTCGAGGTGCCACGCCATGGCCAGCATCACTTCCGCAGCGCGCGTGCACACGCCGCGCGATGCGTCCTCCCCCGTGCAGACCTCCAGTGTCCGGATCGTGCCCTTCGACGCGCCGCTGGGCGCTGAGGTGATCGGCCTGGACCTTGCGCAACCGCTGGATGCCGCCACCTTCGCGCGTATCCATCGCGCGCATCTGGATCACCACGTGCTGGTGTTTCGCGATCAACGCATCACACCGGCGCAGCAGGTGGAATTCAGCCGTCGCTTCGGGCCGCTGCAGATCCATGTGCTGCGCAACTTTCAACTGCGCGGGCAGCCGGAAGTGCTGGTGGTGTCCAACATCAAGGAGAACGGCGAGCCGATCGGCCTGGGCGACGCCGGGCATTACTGGCACTCGGATCTGTCGTACAAGCAAACCCCGAGCCTGGGGTCGCTGCTGCATGCGCAGGAGTTGCCCAGCGAAGGCGGCGACACGCTGTTTGCCAACCAGCACCTGGCATGGCAGACGCTGCCCGAATCGCTCAAGCGCACGGTGCAGGACCTGCGTGCCGAACACAGTTATCTGGCCAAGTACGAAGAGTTGCGCGCCCGCAATCCGTGGCGCCCGGCACTGACGCCGGAGCAGATTGCCGAAGTGACGCCGGTGCAGCACCCGGTGGTGCGCACGCATCCGGAAACCGGCCGCAAGGCGCTGTTCGTCAGCGAGCATTTCACCACTCGCATCGTCGGCCTGCCCGAGGACGAAAGCCGCGCGCTGTTGCAGACGCTGTTCGAACACTCCACGCATGCTGCGCTGGTGTATCGGCATCGCTGGCAGCCGCGCGACATGGTGTTCTGGGACAACCGCTCGGTGATGCATCTGGCTGCGGGTACGCCGGATCATCTGCGCCGTCGGCTCAACCGCACCACCATCGAAGGCGATGCGCCTTTTTGAGCATCACCTGTTCCCTCCCCCTTCTCGACTGGAGCGCCGCATGCGTTTGACCGTCTCTTCCCACGCTCCTTTGCCGCACCGGCGTTTTTCGCGGCGCATCGCGCTGTTGGTGTTGGCCACGTTGCCGCTGTTGCATAGCGCGCATGCGCAAGCCGAAGGCAAGCTGCGGATCGCCAAGCAATTCGGCATCGTTTACCTGCTGCTGGACGTGGCGCAGGACCAGAAGTTGATCGAACAGCAGGGCAAGGCCGCCGGCGTGGACATCGACGTGCAGTTCCTGCAGCTCTCCGGCGGGGCGGCGGTCAACGATGCGTTGTTGACCGGTTCGATCGATGTCGCCGGTGCCGGCGTCGGCCCGCTGTTCACCATCTGGGACCGCACGCGCGGCCGCCAGAATGTCCGCGGCGTCGCCTCGCTGGGCAATTTCCCGTACTACCTGATCAGCAACAATCCGCGCATCAAGTCCATCGGCGATTTCACGCCGAAGGACCGCATTGCAGTGCCGGCGACAGGTGTCTCGGTGCAGTCGCGGTTTCTGCAGCATGCCTCGCAACAACGCTGGGGCGACAAGGGCACCCATCAGCTCGATGCGCTGCAGGTCGCGTTGCCGCATCCGGATGCCGCCGCGGCGATCATCCGTGGGCGCAGCGAAATCACCGCGCATTTTGCCAGTCCGCCGTTTCAGGAGCAGGAACTGGCACGCAACCCGGCCGCGCATATCGTCACCAGTTCGTACGAGATCGAAGGCGGCCCGTCGTCGGCAACGGTGCTGTACGCCACGGAAAAATTCCGCAAGGACAATCCCAAGACCTATCGCGCATTTGTCGCCGCGCTGGACCAGGCAGCAAAGTTCGTCACTGCCCATCCGGAGCAGGCAGCCGATATCTTCCTGCGTCGTAATGGCTCGGGCATCGACCGCGCGTTGGTGCTGCAGATCCTCAAGGATCCGAAGGTGCAGTTCACCGTGGCGCCGCAGAACACGCTGGGGCTGGGCAAGTTCATGCAGCACAGCGGGGCGATCAAGCAGGCACCGGGCAAGGTGGGCGATTACTTTTTCGACGACCCGCTGATTGCGGGCGGGAGCTGAGCGATGTCGACGCCCCTGCTGCAGGTCGATCATGTCAGCCTGGAATATGCCTCCGCCCAGCGCGTGGTGCGCGCGACCCATCGCGTGCGCTTCGATGTGCACGAAGCCGACCGCTTCGTGCTGCTCGGGCCATCGGGCTGCGGCAAATCCACATTGCTCAAGGCGGTTGCCGGTTTCGTTACGCCGCGCGAAGGACAGATCCGTCTGGAGGGGCATGCGGTCACCGGCCCCGGGCCCGACCGGGTCGTCGTATTCCAGGAATTCGATCAGTTGGCGCCATGGAAAACCGTGCGCGAGAACGTGGTGTTCGGGCTGCGCGCGGCGCGCAAGCTCGGCCGCGCCGAAGCGCGCGAGCGGGCAGACGAAAGTCTGGCCCAGGTCGGGCTGAGCGGATTTGCAGATGCCTACCCGCACACCTTGTCCGGCGGCATGAAGCAGCGCGTGGCCATTGCACGCGCCCTGGCGATGCGTCCGCGTGTCCTGCTGATGGACGAACCGTTCGCGGCACTGGATGCGCTGACGCGTTCGCGCATGCAGGAGCAGGTGCTGGAATTGTGGGAACAATTGCGCTTCACGCTGCTGTTCGTCACCCATTCCATCGAAGAGGCCTTGGTGGTCGGCAACCGGGTCTTGCTGTTGTCGCCGCACCCGGGCCAGGTGCGCGCCGAACTCAACGCGCACGCCTTCGGCCCGCACAGTGCCGGCAGCGTGGCATTCCAGCAGACCGCGCAGCGTATTCACCGGTTGCTGTTCGATCTGCCCGATGAAACGCTGGATGACGACAAGGTGGCACCGCTGCGTCGCCCGTCCCTGCGCCAACGCGAGGCGCTGACATGAGCCGCAGCACTGCAAGCGCATTGCCGCCGATTCCACCGGTGCGACCCGAGTACGAAGTGGCGCTGACGCCGCTGGACCCTGCCCTGGTTGCCGCGACCACGCCCACGCGTTGGCAGGCACCACCGTGGCTGCGCAAGGCACTGGTGCTGGCGGTCTTGGTCGCGGCATGGGAAATCGCCGCGCGGCTGGTCGGCGACGATCTGATGCTGCCCGGCGCAGGGCAGACCGCGCGCGCGTTCTACGACGGGCTGCTGTCCGGCGAACTGCTGCGCCGGGTCGGTGCCTCATTGCGCGTGCTGGCGCAGGGTTATGCGCTGGGCGTGCTGCTGGCGTTCGTGCTGACCGCACTGGCCGCTTCCACACGCTGGGGCCGCGATGTGCTCGGCACGCTGACCGCCATGTTCAACCCGCTGCCGGCCATTGCGCTGTTGCCGCTGGCCTTGCTGTGGTTCGGGCTGGGCACCGGCAGCCTGGTGTTCGTGCTGGTGCACTCGGTGCTGTGGCCGCTGGCGCTGACCACCTACGCCGGCTTCCAGGCAGTGCCGGACACGCTGCGCATGGCCGGGCGCAACTACGGCCTGCGCGGCCCGCGCTATGTGGCGCAACTGCTGATTCCGGCAGCGCTACCGGCGATCCTGTCCGGGCTGAAGATCGGATGGGCGTTCGCCTGGCGCACCTTGATCGCTGCCGAACTGGTCTTCGGCGCCACCTCCGGCCAGGGCGGCCTGGGCTGGTACATCTTCCAGAACCGCAACGAGCTTTATACCGACAAGGTGTTCGCGGGGCTGGCGATGGTGATCGTGCTGGGATTGCTGGTGGAGGGCGTGGTGTTCCAGGCGGTCGAGCGGCTGACGGTGCGCCGCTGGGGCATGCAGCGCTAGAGCGGCCTCGGCGGTCCGGTCGCGTGCGCTTAACGAGGTTGGCTTATGCTTCGGCCCCCATTCTCTGCCGCTCGCCGCCATGCCCACTGCCCCCTTCACCGCCTACCTGTATCCGGTCCTGCTGCTGATCGCCAGCAACGTGTTCATGACCTTCGCCTGGTACGGACACCTGAAGTACAAGACCACGCCGCTGATGATCGCCATCCTGGTCAGCTGGGGCATCGCGTTTTTCGAATACTGCCTGCAGGTGCCTGGCAACCGTCTGGGCAGCGCGGTGTATTCGGCGCCGCAGCTCAAGGGCATGCAGGAAGTGATCACGCTGCTGGTCTTTGCCGGTTTCTCCACCTTCTACCTGGGGCAGTCGCTGAAGTGGAACCATTGGGCCGCGTTCGGCCTGATCCTGGTGGCGGCGTTTTTGATGTTCAAGGAGTAACGACAAGCGCCGTCTCGCTCCTAGGAGCGCACCCGGGCGCGACCTCGCAAGCGCGTCCCGCGGCGCGATTGGCCTTATCGGGAATGCCATGTCGCGCCCGGATGCGCTCCTGCGGCATCGGGGTGCCTAGTTCGCCGCCTCGACCCACTGCGCGAACACCGCATCGATTTGCGCGTCCTTGACCCGCTTGCCCTTCTGCACTGACTCGGCCTGCTCGAACATCGGCACGATCATCGCCATGCCGTCCGGCTTGGTTTTCAGATGCAGGCCCGGTGGTGTTTGCAGGAATGAGGCCCAGCGCGTGCGCACCCGGGCCCAATAGGCTTGGGTGCCCTTCCAGTACGCATAGGCCGGGGCGAAGTCCACCTCGGTGGTCTTGCGGTAATCGTTGAAGCCGAACTCGCGCGCAATCGTTTCCTGGGTGCCGTCGGGCTTGCGCAACACCTTGGTGTTGAATTGTTCGTGGGTCCAGCCATTCGGCGTCAGCGTGTGCCGGTTGATCACCGATAGCGCGTTGTAGTCGCTGCGCTTGGTGTACTCGCGCCGCGGCAACGGGCGCCAGCTTAGATCGCTGGTCCAGGTGGGGTGGCCATCGGCGTAGTCCCAGCGGCCGGTGCCGCAATAACGTGGCGCGTCGCTGACTTCATACACGCATTGGGTCCAGGCACCGGCGCTCACGGCCGGCGGCAGCGCGTGCACCGTCCAGGTCTGCTCGGCGGTGAATTCAAACCGTTGCGGTGCCTCGAAGGTCCAGTCCTGCCGCCAGTGCTTGGTCACATGCCCGGTCTTTTCGTCGACCAGCACGTGCTGCAGCACCAGCTTGCGCGGCGAATCCTCCACCACGATGACCACTTCGCTGGCGCCGCTGCGCATCGCCGAGGCACGCTCGTAGCCGGGCTTGAGCAGCACGGTTTCGTCGAAGGCAAAGTCCACCGCGTATTCGCCCTGCATCGCCAGGATGCTTTGCCGATCACGCTGAGCATCGGCGGCGGCAAGCAACGGCAACAGGCTCAGTGTGGCGGCAACACAGCGGGAGAACAATCGGCTCATCGGCACTCTCGGTTTTCATCGGGGAACATCAGGGGCGTGCGCGCAGCAGCAACAGTCGTCCACGACCACGCGGCCGTCGATGCCCTCTTCGCGCGCCAACCGTGCAGCAACCTCAGCGCCCAGCGCAGAGACGGTGGCCAGGCTGGCGGTGATGGGATGCTCGTGGCTGGCCGCAGGCTGCAAGCGCAGTGCGCTCAAGCGCCATGCATCGCCGCGCATGCGCCCGGCCAGGCGGCGCCATAGCCGTTCGCCGACGCCCAGTTGGTGCGTGTCCATTGGCAGTGGTGGCAGCCGCGAGACCAGGCGGTCCCAGCTCAGGAAATCGCTGTCCGGCAACAGGCAGAGCCGCCAGCAGCAGTGTCCTGCGACATCGAAGAACCAGATGCTTTCGTGCACGCCGTCGCTATCCACCCGACGGGACGCGGCCGCAGCGACTGCGTGCTGCCAACCATCCAGTTCGTTGCCCAACGCTGGCCGATACAGGCAGAGTACCGTCCCCAGGGCAGCCAATTGCTGTGGTCGCGGCAGTGCCGCGCAGGTCGCGCGTGCATGCAAGGACAACGGGACTGCGCGGACGTTGGGCATGGCCGCTACCAGTTCACGGCCAGGCTGACCGAAGCGGTGCGCCCGGCGCCGGTGAAGCGGTCCAGCACCGTGCTGCTGGCCAGCGTGCCGTTAGGCAGCGCGTTCCAGTCCACGTAACGGCGATCGGCCAAATTGAAGATGCCGGCAGTGACCTTGGCGCCAGGCGCGAATTCCCAGTGGCCCATCAGATCCAGCGTGGCGTAGCCGGCCGGAGCGTAGTAGCTGTCCAGCTGCGGGCGACGTTTGCGGGCCACAAAGGTGCCGATCAATTCCGCCCCCCAGCGCTCGCCGTCGAAGGCCACGCCAAGCGTGCCGCGCAACGGGTCGACCGAATTGAGCGGGGTGCCGTCGGTGAGGTTGTCGCCTTCCGCATAGGCAACCGCACTGTTCACCGACCAGCCCTGCCAACCCGCCAGCGCGCCCAGATCGATCCCGCCGCGCGCTTCGGCGCCCTTGATCACTACATCGTCCACGTTGCGTGACTGGAACAGCGCCAGCCCGTCGGCATTCACGCCAGCCGGCGCATACGATTCGATGAAGTTGCGGTAGTCGGTGTAGTACACGGCGAGCCCGAAATAGCCGACCGCATCGTTGAAACGCAGGCCAAGTTCGCCACCGCGACTGGTCTCCGATTTCAGGTCCGGATTGGCGATGGCGGTATAGCGCGCCTGCAGATTGGTGAAGCCGATATTGACGTCGTTGTACGGCGGCGCGCGAAAGCCATGCGCATAGTTGGCGTACGCCGACCACGCATCGGAGAACCGCCACACCGCGCCGAACTTGGGCGAGAGCTGGGTGTCGTCGAGAGTCTCAGCGGCCACGCCTGGATTGTCCTCGCGGAAGATATCGTCCACCTGCGGCGACAGGCGGAAATCATCCACGCGCACGCCCGGCGTCAGCGACAAGCGGCCATCGAGCAGGCCGATTTCGTCCTGCGCATACAACCCGAGCTTGGTGGTTTCGCTCATGGGAAAATCGCGCACCGGGAACACGTCCTGACCGACGCGGTTGGTCACCACGCCATTGGCCAGATTGACCGAATAGCCGTCGCGCTTGGCCCGCGTGTCGGTCCAGGTGCCATCCAGGCCATAGGTGATCTGGTGACTGAGCGTGTCGGTGTCGATGAATTTATGCGCGTTCACCAGCAGCCCGTAAACACGCTGATCGAAGGTGTGTTCGTTATGCCGGCGCGTGTTGTTGCCACGCAACTCGTTGGTGCGCTGCAGGCTCTCGCTATCCTGGCGATACAGTTGCCACTGCAGATCGTCGGCCAATGCGGAATCCAGCGCATCGATTTCATGCCGCAGCGATACCCGCGCACGGGTCTGATGATCGCGTCCCTGCTGCGACAGGATGCGCAGCGAAGCAGTCGGGCTACGCGTGTCGACTCCCGTCAGCGCGTCGATGCGGCCGTAGTCTTCGTTGCCTTCGACGGTGAATTTGAAGCGCTGTTGCGCGCTAGGCGCGTACACCAGTTTGGCGAGCACGCTGCGGCCATCGATGCGCTGCGGATTGGCCGCGGTGCGGGTGAAATCGCGGCTGCGGTGATCGCCCTGGTTTTGCGTTTCCTGACCCTGGCGATGACTCACCGCCACCATGCCGCTCCAGCGTTCGCCACCGAACGCGCCGGTGGCACCGGCGAACAATCCATTCCAGTCGCCTTCATAGCCGAACTTCAGGCCGACGTAGCTGTGCTTGGCGGCGCTCAGATAGTCCGACGGATCCTTGGTGACGAAGGCGACCACACCGCCCAATGCGTCCGAGCCGTACAACGAACTGGCCGGTCCGCGTACCACTTCCACGCGCTTGAGCGTTTCCAGGTCGACGAAGTTGCGGTTGGCGTTGAGATAGCTGCCGAAGCTGAAGCTGTCCGGCACCGGCACGTTATCCACCAACATCGCCACGCGGTTGCCATCCAGCCCGCGGATGCGGATGCCGCTGGCACCGGTGAAGCGGCCGCTGGTGCTGGTGACCGATACCCCCGGCGTGTAGCGGAACAGGTCCTTGAGTTCGCGCACCAGTTGGTTGTCGAGCTGTTCGCGATCGATCACATCCACCGTGCTGGGCACATCCACCAGTGCGCGCTGGGTGCGTGTGGCGGTGACCTGTAGCCGATCGAAGTCGTGCACCTCACGCGCAGCCTCCGCTCCGGCATCGCGTTCGGCAGCACGGGCACACAGGGAAATAGCAGGCAGCGCCAGCGACAGCGCGACCACCAGCGGATGCAGGCGGATCATCCGGAACCTTTACGCGTCCCCGGCAGCGCGCGTTGCGGCATAGGCCGCGCGCGGCAGGGAAGAGGGAGTGGAGTGGCGGGCGGCGGCGGCAGCGCCCGCTGCGATCTTTGCGCACACGCATCGAGCGAGTGCGGCAGATGGGATGCGATGGCCATCGAGCGTTGCGCGCGGAGCAGGATCGCGTCATCGGCACTCAAGGCGCACGATGAGCGTTGCGGCAGCGGCTGCGCACAATGGCTGTGCGCAGCCCAGCTCGTGGCTGGAATTACTTGGTCAGGATCAGCTTGTCGTTGCTGGTGTGGCGCAGGCGATAGACGCGATCGCCGTGCTGGATCAGCACTTCACGCCGGCCCTTGAGCAGCGCCTCGCTGCTGATGAGGTCTTCGGCGGGCACGGCACGCGGCGTGGCGCGGTCGCGCAGATTGACCGGTTCGGAGCGAAGCAGCACGGGGTGAGCGGTCATGATCTGGTTCTCCAGTCGGTTGGCCAGACAAATAATAACCATTCTCATTTAATGATCAAGAGCCATTCTCATTTGATGAGCCTGATCTTTGAATTGCTCTCTGATTTTCGATTCATGACACAAATCGATGGGTGTCGATGGTTCAGCTGCGG
Source organism: Xanthomonas sp. D-36-1 (assembly GCF_017746155.1). NCBI lineage: Bacteria > Pseudomonadati > Pseudomonadota > Gammaproteobacteria > Lysobacterales > Lysobacteraceae > Xanthomonas > Xanthomonas sp. D-36-1. Next base: position 88,727 of record NZ_JAGHWR010000003.1, on the reverse strand, counting down.
CGACCGCCACAAGACATCCACCGCAGCACGCGATCGACCCAGGCTCAGCGCGTGCTCGACTCCACCCGCGCCCAGCCGGCGTCATCGACCTGATCCAGGGTGTCCAGGGCACCGAGGTTTTCTTCCAGCTGCGTGACCCGGCTCGCGCCCAGGATCACGCTGGACACATGCCGGTTGCGCAGGCACCAGGCGATGGCCAACTGCGCCGGCGACTGGCCAAGCTCGGCCGCCACCGCACAGAACGCGCGGGCGCGCTCCAGCCGGCGCGCTTCAGGCGCGCCCAGCACTTCGTCCTGCAACCATTGGTTGCCCGGCTGGCCCAGCCGGCTGTCGGCCTCCACGCCCGCGTTGTACTTGCCGGTCAGCAGGCCCGAGGCCAGCGGCGACCAGATCGTGGTGCCCAGCCCGTTCTCGCACAGTGGCGCGTATTCGCGCTCCAGCCGCTCGCGGTGCAGCAGGTTGTATTGCGGCTGTTCCATCGCCGGCGCATGCAGATGTTCGCGTTCGGCAATGGCGAAGGCCTCGCGCAACTGCGCGGCGCTCCATTCGGACGTGCCCCAGTACAGCACCTTGCCCTGGCGGATCAGCGCATCCATGGCGCGTACGGTTTCCTGGATCGGGGTCTCCGGATCCGGTCGATGGCAGTAATAGAGATCCAGGTACTCCACGCGCAGGCGCTTGAGCGCGGCGTGACAGGCATCGGTGACATGCTTGCGCGAGAGCCCGCGCTGGGTCGGCCGCGGGCTGTCGACCGCACCGAAGAACACCTTGCTCGACACGCAAAAGCCATCGCGCGGCAAACGCAGATCGGCGATCACATCGCCCATCACTTCCTCGGCGCGACCGCGCGCGTAGACCTCGGCGTTATCGAAGAAGTTGATGCCGTTGTCCCAGGCGGCAGCAATCAGATTGCGCGCTTCGCTGCGCCCGATCTGTTTGCCGAAAGTGACCCAGGCCCCGAACGACAAGGCCGATAGCTGCAGCCCGGTGGAACCCAGACGACGGTAAAGCATGGCGAACTCCCACAACCTCCAGGGCACCTGCCCCGGACCGGAGTGCGCAGTGTAGTCGGGCAGGCACAGCGCGCGACGTGTACGGCGCCGTACATCGACCTGTTCCCGGCTCGACTGCCTGTTCGCAGCACCGCCTGCACTGCGCATGCACCGTGATCGGTGCTTGCGTCGGTGCTGGTCTGCCGTTGGTGGTTACCTGCACCGAATGCTTCGGCTTGCATGGGCGTTTCCACACCTACATGCGTGATGCGTCACCATCAATCCACAGGTGACAGACGCGACGCCTTGCTGCAGCGACTGCTTGCCGGTAACAGGCAAAATCGCCGGCGTGTGGCGTCGCAATCAGGGTGGGGCCATTGGTGGCATGCATGCGCCAGCCAGCCGCATGGACGGATTGACGGCGTGCCCCGACACCGGATGCGGCACCGTGCCTGGATACACCAGCGCATGACGCCGGCGGACATGCGTGCAACGGTCAGCAGCACTCGCGCACAAACGCCAACAGTCCCAGGCCATCTGCGCCAGAGACACCCCGCCCAATGAAGCGGATACAGCAACGACAGCCGTAGCAGTCGCAGCAGTAGATCGAATCACGCGCTTCAGCCACTGCAGGCTGCGCGGCAGTTCCCCCGAACGCTGACGCATGACGGTGAACACCTCATTCGGGCGCGGCCACGACAGCCGCCAGCCGCGCCGCCACGCTGTGAAATGCCGCCACCTCGTCCAAGCGAACTCCCGACTTTGCGCAAGCACGGTCCCACGGCGCGCCAACGCGGGCCTGCCCGAGCCCGCCGCCTCTCGCCTGTGGGTCGACCGAGGCCATCTGAATGCCCCTCGCCTTGCCCCCTGTCACCCCCTGCTCTAGGCTTCCCGTTTTGCCATCAGCAGCCCGGGGATTGGAATGGTCGAAGGTTTGGGAAGGATCGGTTTCGGCCTGTTCGGTCTGGCGGTGCTCATCGGCATCACCTGGCTGTTTTCGAGCAACCGCCGCGCGATCGACTGGAAGCTGGTCGCCACCGGTCTGGCCCTGCAGATTTCGTTCGCCGCACTGGTGCTGCTGGTGCCGGGCGGGCGCGACGTGTTCGACGCGCTGGGCAAGGGCTTCGTCAAGGTGCTGAGTTTCGTCAATGAGGGGTCCACCTTCATTTTCGGCAACCTGATGAACATCGACAGCTACGGCTTCATCTTTGCGTTCCAGGTGCTGCCCACCATCATTTTCTTCTCGGCGCTGATGGGCGTGCTTTACCACCTGGGCGTGATGCAGATGGTGGTGCGTGCGATGGCGTGGGCAATCACCAAGGTGATGCGCGTTTCCGGTGCGGAAACCACCAGCGTGTGCGCCAGCGTCTTCATCGGCCAGACCGAAGCGCCGCTGACGGTGCGCCCGTATATCCCCAAGATGACCCAGTCCGAGCTGCTGACGATGATGATCGGCGGCATGGCGCATATCGCCGGTGGCGTGCTGGCTGCATACGTCGGCATGCTCGGCGGCAGCGATCCGGCGCAGCAGGCGTTTTATGCCAAGCATCTGCTGGCCGCCAGCATCATGGCCGCGCCCGCCACGCTGGTGGTCGCCAAGCTGTTGGTGCCGGAAACCGGCACTCCGCTGACCCGCGGCACGGTGAAGATGGAAGTGGAAAAAACCACCAGCAATGTCATCGATGCGGCTGCGGCCGGTGCCGGCGACGGCCTGCGCCTGGCGCTGAACATCGGCGCGATGCTGCTGGCCTTCATCGCGCTGATTGCGCTGATCAACGCACCGCTGACCTGGCTGGGCGAGGTCACCGGCGCCGCCGCGCTGCTGGGCCGCCCGACCAACCTGTCGACGATCTTCGGCTACGTGCTGGCGCCGATCGCCTGGGTGATCGGCACCCCGTGGGTGGATGCCACCACGGTCGGTTCGTTGATCGGTCAGAAGGTGGTGATCAACGAGTTCGTCGCCTACAGCGAGCTGTCGCGCATCGTCAAGGGCGAATTGCCGGGCGTGGGCCTGAGCGCCGAGGGCCGCCTGATCGCCACCTACGCGCTGTGCGGCTTCGCCAATTTCAGCTCGATCGCGATCCAGATCGGTGGGATCGGCGGGCTGGCGCCGGAACGTCGTCACGATCTGGCCAAGTTCGGCCTGCGCGCGGTGCTCGGCGGTTCGATCGCCACCTTCATGACCGCTACCATTGCCGGTGTGCTGTCGCATTTCGGTTGAGGCGGTGCGGGTTCATCGGCGTGACGGTCTAATCACTGCACGCCGCGTTTCATCCAGTCATTCAAGTCAGTCATTCAAGGCAAGGTATTTATGAGTTCGGTCGTCGTTGTCGGGTCCTTCAATGTCGATCACGTGTGGCGCTGCGATACCTTGCCGGTGCCGGGCGCGACCATCGCCGGGCGCTACAGCACCGGCCCGGGTGGCAAGGGCTTCAATCAGGCGGTTGCGGCCGCACGTGCTGGCGCCAAGACGCATTTCCTGTGCGCACTGGGCGATGACGCCGGTGGTGCGCTGGCGCGCTCGCTGGCCGCGCAGGACGGCTTTGCGCTGATCGCCGAGCCCAGCAACGAACCGACCGGCACCGGCGGCATCTATGTCGACGGGCATGGCCGCAACACCATCGTGATCGGTGCCGGCGCCAACGCCGTGTTGAGCCCGGCCTTCATCGAGAATCAACGCCCGCTGGTCGCTGCGGCAAAGGTGCTGCTGGCGCAGCTGGAATCCCCGGCCGAGACGGTCGAGTCTGCCCTGGCGTTGGCGCACGAATGCGGCGTGCTCACCGTACTCAATGCCGCACCGGCCAATGCACCGACCTCGATTGGCCTGCTCAAGCTTTCGGATGTGCTGACGCCCAACGAAACCGAATTCGCCGCACTGCTCGGTCGCCATGTCGGCGAGCGCATCAATGCCGACGACGTCGCCGCGCTGGACGGCAATACGCTGCATTCGCTGTGCCGCAAGCTGCTGCCGGGCGGTACCGTGGTGGTGACGCTGGGCGCGGTGGGCGCCTTCATTTCGCACGCCGAAGAACAACTGCGCGGCGACACCCAGGCGCATTACCGCGTGGGCGCGGAAAGCGCGCAGACCATCGACACCACCGGTGCCGGCGACGCGTTCAACGGTGCGCTGGTTGCCTCGCTGGCGCAGGTACCGGCTGCAAGCTTCGCCACCCACGTGCGCTTTGCCACGCGTTATGCGGCGCGCTCCACCGAAGTGGAAGGTGCGGCGGTATCGATGCCGCGGCTACGCGCGGACGAGTGAGACCGCGGCTCATTGCGATTGGCGTGCCCTGGTTTTCTGCAAGCATGCGCGCGCATGTCTCGTACCAACGATGACTGTGGCTAGCGGCTAGCGGCCTCTTACCGCGTCGAGTCGAGTCGAGTCGAGTCGCGTCGCACCGCATCGCGCCGAGCGATGTGACACTGCCATGACTGCATATCTGTTTTCGCCGCGCTGCGCACGCGCTGCTGCCGACCTCACGCCACCAGCTGCGCCATCGCAGCGCCACGTGACCCAGCGCTGTTTTCTGTGTTCGAAAAGCGAAAGCGCATCGCATAAAGCGCGCTGACCGGCTGCACGCGCTAGCGCGTTGTCTGCGCTTGCCTACTATCGCCGCACCACCGGGCGCACCACGACCATTGCCTGCTGTCATGCGAGGACGCTCCTGGCGGCGCGGCTTGCCGAGATGCGGCTGCATCGTCGACTGGCGCACCACCGCGTCACGCAATGCAGTCACGCGTGTGCCTGGCCCTGCCCCCTCCCAAGCTCAACGGAACAACCGATGATCCTGCGTCGATCGCGCTCGCCATTCCTGCTGCCCTGCGTCTTGCTGCCCTGCCTACTCAGCTCCTGCGGCGGCGAGGATGCCGCCGATGCCGTCGCCGCTGCGACCCCATCGCCGGCGGCGACGGTCACCGTGAGTGCCCCGCGCGCCATGCCGCCAGCCACGACGCAGGCGTCCACGGCAACGGCGAGCGCCAGTACCGACCCGGCATTCCGGCGCAGCCTCGCGCCCGACAAGCCGATGTTCGTGATCCATGCCGACACCTGGAACGCCGCCGATCCGCAGAAGATCATCGACCTGATTCCTGCAGACCTGCGTCCTTACACGGTGCTGCTGATCTCGCTCTCGATCAGTCACAACGGCGCCACCAACAATCAGTGCAACTGGAACCAGGTGGAGAACGGCATCGAGACGGCACGCTCGTGGATCAAGACCGCGGCAGCCAACGGCGTCTGGGCGATGGTCCAGCCTTCCAGCGGCGGCTTCAGCCACTTCCCCGACTATCCCAACGGCACCGATCTCGAATCGACGGTGTACGGTGAATTCTTCCGCGACTATCCGAACTTCCTTGGCTTCAACTATGCCGAGCAGTTCTGGGGATTCGATCAACCGTGCTCGGTGTCGGCGGCGCAGCGCTGGGAGCATTGGGCCAACCTGCTCAAGCTGACCAACAAGTACGGCGGCTATCTGGCGGTGAGCTTCACTGGCGGCTTCTGGGGCGCCAACATCAATCCGCTGGCGATGGTCAAGCGTAACGATGCCTTGCGCAGCTCGCTCACCAGCTATGCCAAGAACTTCATCATCGAAGAAAAGTTCACGATGAACTATGGCTACCACGACATCGAAAGTGTCAGCCTGGGCATGTTCTTGTCGGGATTCGCGGGCCATTACGGCATCCGTCCGGACAGCAGCGGCTGGTACGCCGCCGATGGCAGCGCCTATCCGATCCCGGCAGGCGCCCCGCATCTGATCGAGCACCTGACGCTGACCGGCGAAACCTACTTCGACGGCCCGGAACTGATCTGGACCGACAGCGTGCAAAGCCTGCCCAACGGCACCACCGCCGACGGCTACAACACCCGTCGCTGGCAGTTCTTCCCGCAGTTCAAGAACATCCACATGGATGTCTATCGCAAGATCCTCGACGGCACCTTGCACATCCTCGATCGCCAGCAGGTCATCGACCGCACCAAGGTCGTGGTGGTCGACGATGTCACCACCGGTAACGACCGTGCCGTGTACGCGACGCCAGAGACGCTGTTCTCCGGTCTCTACCTGATGGATGACGACGGCACGTACCTCAACCAGCACAGCTGGTACAAGAAGACCGGGCGCTACCCCGCCATTCCCACCGTGTGGCAGTTGAACGACGACCTGGCCAAGTCCTTCCCTGTACAGATCAAGCGCAGCGCATACGACAGCCGCTGGCCCTCCATCGCCGCCAAGACCCAGGAATTGAATGCGCTGTTCCCGCAGGAATCCACCGGCGACCTCTACGTCGGGCGCCAGGACAACACCTGGGTCACCTACAACCCCTACAAGACCAACAAGACCAACAAGACCAACAAGACCGCCAGCGGTGCGTTCAACCTCAAGTACAACAGTTGCGCCGCGCTCAGCATGACGTATGGCCCCTACACCACGGGCGTGGTCAAAGAGTTCGCCAACTCGGTGTCGATCTACCTGACCAATTTCGATTCCGAAACCGGCCCGCTCAAGACCGACACCATCGCCATCAGCGGCGCCAGCAGCACGCCGACCTATACGTTTACCGATCGCGGCGAGCACCAGCCCAGTAGTGTGACCGCCACACCCAGCAACGGGGGTCTGACTCTGAACGTCGCCCACAACGGGCCGCTGGACATCACCATCCAGTGCTCCGGCGCGGCTACCGGGCGCGCAAGTGCCGCGGCGGTCACGCCACTGCAGGCACCGGCCGCGCCGCCGGCCTATACGGGCGTGCGGCAATACGAGGCGGAGAACTTCGACTTCCTGCGCATCGGCAGCCTTGTCGCCAATGGTGTCTCCGGCGCGGTGCACAACTTCCAGGGCCTGGGATATGTCGACTTCGGCGGCAATCCCGGCGCACGTCTGCGGACCACCATCAACGTGCCGCAGGCCGGAACCTACACGTTGGCCACGCGCTATTCCGCACCGGGCGCCAGCGTCGCCACCGTGGACCTGTACGTCAACGGCGTGCGTGTCGGTACCCCGGCCTTCGCCCAGACCAGCTCGGCCAGCGATTGGGCCAGCAGTCCGCTGACGGCGACCTTGAATGCCGGCGATAACGTGGTCGAGTACCGCGCCAGCGCGGGCACCCAGGCCAAGCTGTACCTGGATAATTTGGCCGTCTCGCAGTAGGCGATACCAGCGGCGGTGCCGGCCCGGCCGCCGCAGGGTTGGCGGTACGAAGGGCTGTCACCGCTGACGTTACACTAGCGCCATGCAGATCGGCCCCTACTCCATCGCTCCGAAGGTGATCCTCGCGCCCATGGCGGGCGTCACCGACAAGCCGTTCCGGCTGCTGTGCAAGCGGCTGGGCGCGGACCTGGCGGTGTCGGAAATGACCATTTCCGACCCGCGTTTCTGGGGCACGCGCAAATCGCTGCACCGCATGGATCATGCCGGCGAGCCGGACCCGATCAGCGTGCAGATCGCCGGCACCGAGCCGCAGCAACTGGCCGAGGCAGCGCGCTACAACGTCGACCACGGTGCGCAGTTGATCGACATCAACATGGGTTGCCCGGCCAAGAAGGTCTGCAACGCCTGGGCCGGCTCGGCGCTGATGCGCGATGAAGACCTGGTGGCGCGCATCCTGACCGCGGTGGTACAGGCAGTGAACGTGCCGGTGACGTTGAAGATCCGCACAGGTTGGGATTGCGACCACCGCAACGGCCCGACCATCGCGCGGATCGCGCAGGACTGCGGCATCGCCGCGCTCGCCGTACACGGGCGCACCCGCGACCAGCATTACACCGGCAGCGCCGAGTACGCGACGATTGCGCAGATCAAGGACGCGCTGCAGATCCCGGTGGTTGCCAATGGCGATATCGACTCGCCGCAGAAAGCCGCCCAGGTGCTGCGCGACACCGGCGCCGATGCGGTGATGATCGGCCGCGCCGCGCAAGGCCGCCCGTGGATCTTCGGCGAAGTGGCGCATTTCTTGGCCACCGGCGAGGTATTGCCGCCACCGTCGCTGGCGTTCGTGCGCGACACCTTGCTCGGCCACCTGGAAGCGCTGCACGCGTTTTATGGCCAACCGCAGGGCGTGCGCATCGCACGCAAGCATCTGGGGTGGTATGCCAAGGACCATCCGCAAAGCGCCGACTTCCGGGCGGTGGTCAATCGCGCCGAAACCCCCGACGCGCAGTTGATCCTGACGCGCGATTACTTCGATGCCTTGATCGCCGGCGTACCGCCCGCACTATCGGACGCTGCCTGAGGTTTTCTGTCCTGCTGGAGCCGCACGCATGAGCGCACCGAGCGACACCCCGACCTATCTGCACGGCTTTTCCGCCACCGAACAGGCCCGTCTGCTCAAACAGGCACGCTTGCTGGAAACCACGCTGTTCAATGAGATCGACTACAGCGGCGCGCGGCGCCTGCTGGAAGTGGGCAGCGGCGTCGGCGCACAGACCGAAATCCTGTTGCGCCGTTTTCCCGAGCTGCATGTCACCGGCGTGGATTTGAGCGAAGCGCAACTGGGCGCGGCACGCGCAAACCTCGAGCGGCTGGCATGGTGCCGCGCGCGCTACACCCTGCAACAGGCCGATGCCAGCGACCTGCCGTTCGAAGCGCGCCAGTTCGATGCGGCGTTTCTGTGCTGGGTGCTCGAACACGTGCCCTCGCCTGCGCGCGTACTCAACGAAGTGCGGCGCGTGCTGCTGCCCGGCTCGCCGGTGTATGTGACCGAGGTGATGAATGCCTCGTTCCTGCTGCACCCGTATTCGCCCAACCTGTGGCGCTACTGGATGGCCTTCAACGATTTCCAGCACGACCAGGGTGGCGACCCGTTCGTCGGCGCCAAGCTGGGCAACCTGCTGCTGGCCGGGGGCTTTCGCGATGTGCACACCCAGATCAAGACGCTGCACTTGGACAACCGCGAACCGGGCCGGCGCAAGACCATGATCGGGTTCTGGGAAGAAGTGCTGCTCTCGGCGGCCGACCAATTACTGCAGGCCGGCGCGGTCGAGGCCGCCACCGTGGAGGGCATGCACCGCGAGCTGGCGCAGGTGCACAGCGACCCGGACGCCGTGTTTTTCTATTCGTTCGTGCAGGCGCGCGCCACGGTCTATTGAGTGGCCGATGCGGGCGCGGCGACCGGGGGGCCGATATGTTCCAGGTCGCCGGTCAGCACGGTGCTGCGCGGTTCGTGCCAGATGCGATGCCACATCTGCCCCAGCACCGCGCCGATCTGATCGCGGGCCACCGGCGCACGGTACGCCGCCTGCACCTGCCGCGGCACGATCGGCTGCCAGGTTCCGTTGTCGCGATGGGCCACCACGAAGTTGAAGTTGTAGTCCGGTTCCAGGCCCATGCGCAGGTCGCTGAGCATCAGGTCATCGTCGACCAGGCGCGCGCGCATGAAGCCGCGATTGAACCAGGTCAGCCGACGCACCGAATCGAAGCTGGCCACTTCGCCCAAAGCCTGGGTGTTGCTGGAAAACCCACGGAAGTGCATCGGGCCGGTGTCGGCCACCAGCGAACGCTCGCCGATGACATAGCCGTTGGGCGTCATCGCCACCACGCGCCACAGCAAGGTGTTGAGCGGCATCGGGACCGAGAACCGCGGCGCATCGGCCAGGCCCATCGCCGCCAGCGCACGGTCGGCCTGGCGGTCGACCAGTTGCTTGGCAATCAATGACCAGCCCAGATACGCGGTACTGGCCACCAACCCGATCACCAGCACGTGTTGCGCAAGCGGGCGCGCACGCGCAAACCAGGCCACCGCACAGGCGAGCAACAGCCACAACGTGTAGGCCGGGTCGATGATGAACACGCTCGACCACATCGTCGGATGCGGCTGCAACGGCCACCACAGCTGGGTGCCGTAGACAGTGAACGCATCCAGCAGCGGATGCGTGATCAAGGCCAGCTGGATCGCCCAGAACCAGCGCGTGGGTGCGCTGGCCACGCGTCCATTGCCGTAGCGGCGGAACAGCCACCAGATCAACCAGCCCACCAGCGGCAGCACGAACAACGAATGGCTGACGCTGCGGTGCACGGTCATCAGGGTGACCGGGTCGTCGGTCAGCGGCAGCAAGGCCAGCGCGTCGAGGTCGGGCAAGGTGCCCAGTGCCGCGCCGGCCAACAAGGCGGCGCGCCGCTGTCCGGGCGGCGCGATGGCGGCAGCGATGGCGCCGCCAAGAACGATCTGGGTCAATGAATCCATCGGCCGATGCTAGCAGGCCGGACATGCACGGATCGGGATGTTCGACGCGGCATACGGCCGGCCGGCACCGCTGCGTCACCGGCCAGTTAATCGTCACCGCAATGCACAGGCCCGTGCTTCCGGCCAGGGGACCGACGTCGGCTTAACCCCAAAGCGATCCATTCAGGCGCACAATGCAACCGACACACGGGGCGTGTATCATCCGCACCCATCTTTTCATCCGAATTAAGGGATATAAGCCTGATGTCCAGCTACCTGTTCACCTCCGAATCGGTCTCCGAAGGCCATCCGGACAAGATCGCCGACCAGATCTCCGACGCAGTGCTGGACGCCATCCTGGCCCAGGACAAGCGCGCCCGCGTGGCCTGCGAGACGATGGTCAAGACCGGCGTTGCGATCGTGGCCGGCGAAGTGACCACCAGTGCCTGGATCGATCTGGAAGCGCTGACCCGCAAGGTCATCCTGGACATCGGCTACAACAGCTCCGAGGTCGGCTTCGACGGCGAGACCTGTGGCGTGCTCAACCTGATCGGCAAGCAGTCGCCGGACATCAACCAGGGCGTGGATCGCAAGAACCCCGAGCAGCAGGGTGCGGGCGACCAGGGCCTGATGTTTGGCTATGCCACCAACGAAACCGACAGCTTCATGCCGGCGGCGATCCACCTCTCGCACCGCCTGGTCGAGCAGCAGGCCAAGATCCGCAAGAAGAAGAACTCGGCGCTGTCCTGGCTGCGTCCGGACGCCAAGTCGCAGGTCACCCTGCGCTATGAAGACGGCGTGGCGACGGCGATCGATGCGGTGGTGCTGTCGACCCAGCACGACCCGGGCGTGAAGCAGAAGGACCTGATCGAAGCGGTGCGCGAGGAAATCCTCAAGCCGGTACTGCCGGCCAAGTGGCTGCACAAGGGCACCAAGTTCCACATCAACCCGACCGGCAAGTTCGTGATCGGCGGCCCGGTGGGCGATTGCGGCCTGACCGGTCGCAAGATCATCGTCGACACCTACGGCGGCTGGGCGCGTCACGGTGGTGGCGCGTTCTCCGGCAAGGATCCGTCCAAGGTCGACCGTTCGGCTGCCTATGCCGCGCGCTACGTCGCCAAGAATGTGGTGGCCGCCGGCCTGGCCGACCGTTGCGAAGTGCAGGTCTCCTACGCTATCGGCGTGGCCGAGCCGACCTCGATTTCGGTCACCACCTTCGGCACCGGCAAGATTGCCGACGAGCAGATCGAAAAGCTGATCCGCAAGCATTTCGACCTGCGTCCGTTCGGCATCATCCAGATGCTCGACCTGATCCACCCGATGTATCAGCAGACCGCGTCTTACGGCCACTTCGGCCGCAAGCCGAAGGACTTCACCTACACCGACGGCACCGGCGCGCAGCACAGCGCGACCTCGTTCTCGTGGGAAAAGACCGATCGCGCCGACGCACTGCGTGCGGCCGCCAAGCTGAAATAATCGCCCCGCTCCTGCGGGAGCTAGGTAGACGCATAACGACTGGGCCGCTGATGCGGCCCAGTTGCGGTTTTGGGGTCGTCGGTGGGTTGCCCACGCCAGGAAGTGGCAGGTTGCGAAGGCATCGGCTAACGGCGGACCCGCACGCGTACGGGCGTGACGAAATAGAGTCTCTCTCCCCGCGTGAGAGAGATTGGGGTGAGGGTAAGGGGCGAAGCCACTCACCTGCCGAATCGCACGTGGCTGCGCACGCGCCCTCATCCGCCCCTACGGGGCACCTTCTCCCGCCTTGCGGGAGAAGGGACAACGACACCATCGCCGCTCAAGCCCCTCTCCCCACGGGAGAGGGGTTGGGGTGAGGGTACGGGCGAAGCCACTCATCCGCCCAATCACACGTGGCTGCGCACGCGCCCTCATCCGCCCCTACGGGGCACCTTCTCCCGCCTTGCGGGAGAAGGGACAACGACGCCGCCGCCGCTCAAGCCCCTCTCCCCGCGGAAGAGGGGTTGGGGTGAGGGTACGGGGCGAAGCCACATGCCATGTGGACCACCGCAGAACAGCGGTCGCGAACCTGTTGCTATCGATCGAGCTGTAACTGCTGTTCAAGCGCCATCGCAAAATCCGCCAATGGGCAGGCCATACGTTGCTCCGGAGCGCACAAGCCCAGCGACAGTTCCTGCTGCAACGGCGGATGGGCCAGATCCAGCGGTGCCAGGGTGCGCAGTTGATCCAGCGATTGGGCCAGGTATTGGGCGCGCACCACCCGCTCGCCGCCGGGTTCGCGCCACAGACCAAGCAACAAGGCGCCGCCCGGTGGCGGGTCGTCGGCGCCGTAGCCGGGCAGATGGAAATGCACATCCAGCAGGCCGCTCAACGCGGCGATGTGGGTGTCGCTGCCGACGAACACCGAGACCTTCGGCGCCTGCGCGTCGCCGAAACGTTGCAAGACCTCGCGCGCCAGCGGTGCGCCCGAACGCGAGGCCATGTAGTGCGGCCGTGCGTAAATGTCGAACAGCAATGCGTGCAAGCGTGAGACCTGGGCCAGGCGCTCGGGCGTCGCACGGCCCCAACCGACCTGCGCGAGCGGCAGGCCCTCTGCGTATTGCAGCAGCAACACCTCGCCGGTGCCGGAGGTCAGGTCAATGGGCCCACCTAACTTAAGCCCGCGCCCGTTTGCCGACGGCGCCAGCGTGGAAGGCATCTGCGCGAAATCGCAGGGCGTGCGCGTACAGCCCAGAATCTGCTGCAGTGCCTGCAGCTCGGCAGCATGGCCTTGCAGCAAGGCGGCAGGGCCTCCGGTCTGTTGCTGGATCGATGCGACCGCTGCCGCCGCATCGAACGGCAACGTGCCGGCTTCGATCGGTCGAAACAGCGGGTCGTTGCTGCCAGCCTCCCGATGCCCGGCGACGACGCCGCAGCCGGGTGCGAGCGCGTCGGCCAGCAGGGCGCCACTCTCGATGGTGCGTTGATCGGTATTGGCCCACACCGACATGCTGCCGGTTGCCGGACACCCGCTGCGCGGCAACAGCGCCTGCTGCACCAACCACTGGCGCAGATACTCGCCACTCAAACGCACGCCTTGACGACCATGCGGAGTGAGCAGGCTGGCAGGCGTGGACCACTGCGGCCAGGGTTGGTCGGCATAGTGCGCGGCGGCCGCCTCGCCTTGCAGCGGCGCGCGCACGCCATGCCGGAACACCACCACGACGCGCTCCAGCTGCGCGGTCTGCGCGGATGCCGGCGCTTCGGTGCCCACCTGTTTGCCGGCGGTGCCGTTCGATTGATCGCCACTGCGTGTGGATGCGCGCGCTGTGGACACGCTCGGGATCGATGCGGTGCAGCCGCCCAACGCCAACGCAGCCGCCAACACCAGGCACAGCACGCTGCCGGTTGCCACCGGCGTGCCACGGGGCGTACAAGCCCTCGGTGCAATGCCGACCCACTGCCTGCGCCTTGCCTGCCGCGTGGGTGCCGCGATCCCCATCGCGGCACCCACGCTCGCGACAACGCGGGCAGCCCATCCCAGCTCCCCACCGCTGGCCGGCAACGCGCGTTGCAATGCCCACTGCCCCGTTCCATCGCAAGCGCGTGCGCGGTCTGCGCCATGCCGCGCGTCCGTCATGACATCTGCATCTTGCTGCGCGCCTGGCAGGTCGGCGCATGCGAATCGTGCGCGCTCAGAACACATACTTGGCGGTCAACAGGCTGGTCATGCCGGAATCGACGATGTCGGAGATCGCATCGGTCTCGTGGCCGACGTGTGCCCAGTAGCTGTGCTGCTTGGTGAGGTTGGCCACCGACAGATCCACGCGCAGGTGATCGTTCGGTGCATAGCCCAGATGCAGGTCCACGCGGGTGATCGGCTTGATCCACAGGTTGTCCCAGTTTGCGCCCTGATTGAGATAGTCGTACACCGACACGTATTGGCCGGAGTAGTGATAGCTCAGGTTGACCGACCACGGCCCCTTTTCGTAGAACAGCTCCGCATTGGCGAGCAGGTTCGGCGCGTTCTGGATACGTTCGTGCGCGAAACCTTCTTCTCCCAGGTCCACCCGCGTGGTCTGGCGGGTAATGTTGGCACCGATGCCGAAGCCATCCAGCGGTGCGGGCAGGCCCTGGAAGGTTTGCCGCACGGCCGCTTCGATGCCCAGCACGCGGCCGTCGCCGCCGTTTTGCGGACGCACGAAACGGATAGTGCCGCTTTCGCTTTCGCCGGCATTGGCGGCGTTCGAACCGCTCTCGTAGATGTAATCGGTGAGGCGCTTGTAATAGCCGGCCAGCATGGCGTGGCCGCCGCTGTCGTTCTGCCATTCGCCCGACAGGTCCACGTTGAGCGACTTGATCGGTTTCAGATCCGGGTTGCCTTCGGTGATGGTGGTCTGGCCATCGCTGGAGATGTCGGTGGAGCGGCCGCCGCCCAGTTGTACGAAGGCCGGGCGCGTGTAGCTGGTCCACACCGAGCCGCGATACACCGCGCCATCGCCATCGGGCCGGTAATTGACGAACACGCTGGGCAAGGCGACGTTGTAGCGCGTGTGGTTCTTGGCGAATGCGCCGACCTGCTCGGCACCGTTGATGGCGGCCGGCTGCGCCCAGAACGTGTTGGTGATGGCGGTATGTTCGAAGCGTACGCCGGGCAGGATTTCCCAGTTACCGCTGCGCAAGGTGGCCATTGCATAGGCAGCGCTCACCGCTTCGGTGGCGCGCATGGTATTGCAGTTGAGGTTGTTGATCGCCAACTGGCCGCAACTGTCGAAGCTGGCGGGGGTGAGCGTGCGTGCGATCAGGTCGTTGAGCGCTGCATTGCTCAGGCGCACGGTGGGAAACGCGTATTGGCCTGGATAAACCGCATCGTAGCGCTGCGCGATCAGGCCGGTATCGCGCAACAAGGTACCGTCGGTGTACTTGGCATTGGTCCAATCGCGATCGGTAAAGCTGCGCGAGCTGTCGACATACTTCACGCCAAAGGCAATGCGGCTGAGCAGCCCCGCATCGACGTCATATGCCACGTCGAACTTGCCGCCGCCCTTGTCCTGGCCGCTGTATTGCTTGGAAATCTGCCCGGTGCGTCGCGCATACAGGCTACCCACGTCCGAGGCCTGCGCCTGCATGGCCGGGGTGAGCAATGGAATCGGGAAACCATCGCCGTTGTAGCTGATGAAACGGTTGGCGCCGTAGGCGAAGTTGGTCGAACTGTACTGGTCGTTGCGCGCGGAGATTTCCACGTGATCCGGGCGGTCGTTATTACCGGTGCCGTAGAAGATGTTGGGCGCGAATGTCCAATGTCCAAACTGCTTTTCTGCGCCGAACTGCACGGTGGCAAGGTCGGCCTGTTCCGGGTTGGTTTCGTACCAGTAACGCACTGCGACGCGATTGATCTGCGGCTGATACACGCCGCTGCTGCCGATTTGCGTGAAGCTGACATTGGCCGGCACGAACTGCGTGTAGCCGGTGTTCTGCTCGGTCTTGGCGAAGGCGTAGGTCATGCGTGCATACAGATGCAAGCTGGGATCCACGCGCCAATCGAAGGCCGCGTTGCCGCCGTAGCGGCGTGTATCGCCCTGCGAGTAACCGATATTGACGCCAGTGCTCTGCAGGACCTCTTGCGGGTCGGCGCCGGCGGCCAGATTGCCGCTGGCATCGGCACGTGCGAATTTCCATGCGCCATCGTTGCGTGCAGCCGAGGCAGAGGCCACTTCGCTGTTCACGAAATGGCGCTCGTCGTAGTACGCACTGACCGACACGCCGAACTGCCCGGCATCGCCGAAACGCGCATGCCAGTCGCCGGCTGCGCCACTGCCCAGCCCGGAATCGCCGTAGTCGCGTGCACGGCTTTCCAGGCGTCCACTCAAGGTCACGCTGCCGCCCTGGCGATCGGGCGAATCGAATGCGCTGGGCGTGCGGTAATCGATGGTGCCGCCGATCGCATCGCCGTCCATGTCGGCGGTGGAGGTCTTGTTCAACACGATGGTCTGCAGGCCCGAAGGCGGCAGCAGGCTCAATTGCACGCCGCGGCTGTACGGCATGCCTTGCGCGACGTTGATGCCGTTGATCAGGTTGACGTTGTATTCGGCATTGAGGCCGCGCACCGATGAGAACATGCCCTCGCCGCGCGCGGCGCCGTCGATGCCGCCGAAATACGACTGCCCGGTATTGATCACGTTGACGCCCGGCATCAGGCCCAGCGCTTCGGCGACGTTGTGCACGGCGGTGGTCTTGAGATCATCGGCCGACAACACGTTGACCGTATTGGTGGCGGCCATCTGCATGTCGGTCGCGTTATAGCGCGTGGCGGCGACAGTGACCTTGTCCAGCGTGGCCATCTCGCCCTGTGCGGGCGTGGTGGCCTGCGTCTGTTGGGCCGCAGCATGGCCGTACAGGGCGCACAACGACAAACACAGCGCCTGCGACAACCGCGAAGGACGCAACAGCGAACAACGAACGATCATGAGCGAATCCGATGAATGCAGCAGCGCACCAAGACTGCGCCGCCGCGAATGTGAGGAAGCGACGCAGCCAGCGGAGGCGGAACTGCATCAGGCCTGCAAGCAGGCGCCGCGCATGGTGGTGATGCGGCATGTCAGTTTGGTGACCGTAATTGCGAACATGACAAATGCGCGCAACGCATGCGCAAGTCCGCACAGTCGTTGCCGTATGGAGGCGAAAATTGTCGACGGAGTGCGCTGCCTGCCTGGCGCATACATCCACCGACAGCAGGGCATGCGCGCTGGCGACGCGATGCACGGGCCCTGGTTGTGGCGCAGACGCATCTCAATCATGTGATGGTTGCGCACGCGGACGGCGGGTGTAGCCGGCAGCCTCCGGCCACCAGCCAGCCTGCGACCGACGCGCGTCACGGTGCACGCGAGGCAATCGGCACCAACGCGGTCAAGCCCGCTCCGCGCCCGCCACGCCTGCGTCAGGTACGCAGGAAGATCTCCACCCGTCGATTGAGCTGCCGCCCGCCCGGGTTGTCCTGGCCGTTGACGGTATTGGGCGCCACCGGCTGCGATTCGCCATAGCCCTTTGCGTTGGCCGACTGCGCGGCGCCACGGGCGCGCAACGCCGCCAGCACGGCATTGGCGCGGCGCTCGGACAGCGCCTGGTTGTAATCATCGCTGCCCTTGGCATCGGTGTGCCCGCGCACCTGCATGTCTTTTGCCGTGACCTTGCTCAGTGCGGCGCCCAGGGTGTCGAGCACGCGCGCCGCGTCGGCGCGGATGTCGGATTTGTCGAAGTCGAACAGGATGCGGTCGTTCAGGGTGATCAGGTAACCGCAGGGTGTGCCGGGCGGCACGAACTTTTGCAGCGGCGGGAAGCGGCCTGCTGGCGGCACTTTCGGTAATGGTGGCATGCGGACTTCGCGCGGCGGCGTACCGAGCGTGCCGGTGCCGTCGCCGCGGTTCTGCACCAGGCCATCAGGACCGTTCCAGGTGCCCGAGCCGTCGGCGTTGATGGTGACCAGCCCGCGTGGCCCGTTCCAGGTGCCGCTGCCATCGCCCCGATTGTCGACAAGCCCGCTCTTTTCGCTGTTCCAGGTGCCGGCGCCCTTGCCGTCCAGACTGATCAAGCCGGCCGGGCCGTTGTAGGTGCCGCCACCATCAGACTGCACATCGATGAGCGCCCCACCGGACCCACCGTCGCCGGTCGCATTGATGGTGCCGCTGCCATCGGCATTGACGTTGACCAACCCGCCCTCGAAGTTGGCGGTGCCACTGCCGTCGGCCTTGAGATCGAACAGGCCGCCCTCGCCATTGCGCACCAGGTTGCCGTTGGCGTCGACGCTGGTGATGCCGGCATCGGTGATCAGGTTACCGCCATCGCCGCAGCGTGCCGGGGCCAGGCTGACGCCTTGGATCGGGTCGAGAATGTCCTGCAGCGATGCTTCCAGTGCACGTTGCGCGGGAGTGACGCCGACGATGTCGGGCACCACGATGGTCGGGATGGCCGGAAATTCCGGTGCGGCCTGGTCGACCGCCGCTGCAGCGTTGGATGCGCCCGCAGGCTGCACCGGTGCAGGGCCGGTTGCACTGACAGCAGCGCTGGCGTCCTTTGGAGCTTCGCCATGCCCGCATCCGACCAACAACACCGGCACCCACAACATCGCCGACCGCTTGCGCATCGCCTCTTCCTTGTTCGAGCCTGTACGAGACCCGCCTGGATAGCACGCGCGCGGTCAACATGGCGCTAAGACACGGGGCTCGCGGGCTGCATGCCGGTGCCGCCAGTGGAGCACGCGAATCTGGATCGGCCGACCTGCAGCCTAGCGGCCCGGCGCGTGCGAGGCCTGTTGCTCCGCCTGCAACTGCACATGCAGGATGCGGCGAATCTCCAGAATGGCCTGCGGCGTTTCCTGCACGCTGTGCCAGGAGGTCACCACCAGTTCCGAGGCCGCGCCATCCAGATGCGCGCTGCGATACGGCACCAGGCCGTCGTCGGAATCGGCCAGTGGTACCTGCGGCTTCTCGCGCCCGATGATGGTGTGGTACTGCACGTTTGGAGAGATCGGCAGGTCCATCGTGGCGCGCACGAACGGATCGGTGTCGCGCAGGTTGTCGATGCTGGTGGGCACCAGCGCGCGGTCTTTGCGGCGGGGAGCGCCGCCCGGATCGTCGCGTTCGCTGTTGGCCAGGTCCTGCATCACATCGCCGAAGCGATCCAGCAACGCGCCCGGCAGGCGTATCAATTTACCGACAAACCGCCCCAGCCCGCCCTCGGCCAATGGCGTACCGCGATGCGGCGCGGCGATGAAGATGGCGCGGTCGACTTGCGGCATCGGCGAGAAGTGCAGCAATGGCCACAACTTGGCGCGGATACGCGCGCCGCGTTCGCCGTCCAGCCGGTAGTTCTGCAGCAGCGAATCCCACAATTGCTCACCAGAGGACGACACCAGCAACCGCCCGATCACCCCGCCCATGCTGTGCCCCACCAACACCATGTCGTGCGAGGCGATCGCACGGCCGGACGGATCGAAGTGCTGCAGGCTACGGTCCACCAGCGACTGAATTTCCGCACGAGTGATCGCCATCGGCGCATTGGTCGGGTAATACACCTGCCAGATCTGGTAACGCTGGCGCAGCGTTTCATCGCCCATCACTTCGTTGGCCACATTGACCCAGGCCTCCGGGCTGCTGGCCAAGCCGTGCAGCATCAGCAGCACGCGTCGGTCGGGATCGTAGGGCTGCATCAGATACAGGTGCGGACGATCGATACCGCGTGCGCTGCCCAGCATCGACCGCAGCGACTGCTCCGCAAATCCGGATTTGGCCAGCCACAATCCATACGCGGCAGTGAAGTTGCCGGACAGCGGCACCCGTTGACCATGCAGCACCACTTCGTTCTGGCGATACGGGTCGTACGGCACCACGGTGACCAGGTGGCTGCGCAACACCTCGGCGAGCGTCTCGCCCTCGAAACGCAGCAAGATCGTTGCCGGCGCGTACGGCATTTCGCTGAACGTCGGTAACGGGCGATCGGTCGCCGCACCCGCCGCGACAGCCTGCTGCAACGCCAGCCCAGCGGGGTCGCCAACCACTTGCGGGTCCACTTCCGCGACTAGCTCGGCGCCGAATCCATCGCGCCGGTAGGTGCTGCGCAGGCCATTGAAGCGCAGCGCCGAGGCGGCAAAGATCGCACGTGGTGCATTGCCGTCACCCGGCAGCCGGTAGGCGGACAGATCGACGTCGAGCTGCCAGCGCCCGACCGTGGTGGATGCCGGGGTGGTTTCGCCGGCTTGTTGCGACCGTGCGAACAGGCGCTCCACCACCTGCTGCACGGCGTAATTGTAGTAATCGCGCACCTGCGACTGGCGGTTCTCGAACGCCCGCGCGCTGGGCGCGCGCGCGGTAAAAAACAGGTACGCATACGCATGCCGCGCTGCTTCCAACCAGGCCTCCACCGCGGCATCGCTCATCGTGGTGGGGTTGCGCCCGCTCAGCGCGATGGCACGCGCGGTCCACAATTCCGCCTGCGTGGCCAAACGCCGCTCATCGCCGATACCGGCCTCACTGGTGAGCTGCTGCAGGCACGGCAGCGGTGCGGTGCGGCAAGCCTTGGGCTGCAGGCCGGCAACCTGCAAGGTCTCGCTGCCGGACTGACTCAATTCACCGGTGCTCAGCACATCGCCACGCGTTTGCGCGATGTAGTCGCCGCTGTTGCGCGACTGCACCGTCACCATGGCGCAGCCGCTCAACCACACACTTGCCAGCACTCCCGCCAGGAATGCGGCGGCACGGGACCGGGGCATGCGCGGCATCATCGTGGCGTGGTCGCTGTTGCGCCTGGCGCCGGCGCCGGCGCCAGCGGCATGCCGGCACGGATGCGCGCCGAAAAATCCGTGGCCTTGTCGGCGGCGATCGCACGCGCGGTGAAATGCCCGTGCTGCTTCAAGGTGGCGAAGGAATAACCGGGCATCAGGCCGTGATGGTCGTAGGCGTATTGGTCAACATAGCCGGACAGCAGCAGGCGGTGATCCAGCGGCAATGTGGGCTGCAATTGCCGCACCAGCGCAAATACGATCGTGGTGCAGTTGCTGGTGAGCGTGTTGTAGAACGCCGGCTTGCGATCGAGTTCGTTGGCCAGCTCCACGTAACCCATGAACATGCGGCGCAATCCGGCCTTGGGAATCACCAGGCGATACAGGTACATGTCTTCGCCACGCACGTTGGTGCGTACGCGCAGGATGTCGCGTTCGTCGGCGGCCACCAGGGTTTCTTCGAAACTGCGGAAGAATCCGCCCAACGCGGAAAACGATTCGCCACGTTGCTTGCGGATTTCCAGCGAAAACACCACGTGCGAACCGTCATCGAAGCCGAACGACACCAGCGTGTGCGCAATCGCCGGTCCCATCCAGTACGAGAGCGCAAGATCTGCGCTGACCAGGCGGTTCAGATCGTAGTGCCGCGTCTCCCAATGCGGCACGTAGTCGGTCTCGCTGCGCCAGTCGAAATTGCGCACGTTGTGCAGGGTGACGATGCTTCCCTGCACCTGCGGCTGCAGACGCTGGGCGACATCGTCGGCCCAGTCGCGGTCCTGGCTGGGCTGCATCATCCACCACGACACCGCAAGCACCACGAATGCGGCACTGAAGATGCCCACCAGGGCCCAGTTCTCGCGGCCGCGACGCAGCCCCCATAACGCTGCCACCGCCATCGCGCACCACGAGGCCACCCACCCGGCGCGGACGAAGGCGTTGCCGCTCAGTGCGTAATAAATCGCCAGGCCACCCCATCCGGCGGCCAGCACCAGCGCAACGCGCAGTGCCCAGCGACCGATGCGGGCGCGGGTGGCCGGTGTCATCGCGTGCCGCCTACGGGCACCTGCATGCCCAGCGCATGCATCAACAGATCGGCCGAGCGATGCGCAAGCCGTTTGCGTTCTGCCTCATCGTTGCCGCGCAGACAGCTCCCCAGCATGTCGATCACCAACAGCACTTGCTCCTCGTCGACATCGGCCCGGCACAGCCCGGCGTCGCGGGCGCGATGGACGAATGGCAGAAAGATGCCGACCGCACGCCGATCTGCTGCCTCCACCGCCGGGTGCGCGCGTTCGATCGAGCGCCAGAAATCCACCAGCGGCGACGACTGGGCGATGTGCTCGGCGACATCGTGCAGCAGCACCGCCAGGCCATCCGGACGGTCGGCGAGGTCGGCGGCAAGGCGCTCCAGCCCATCCAGGCCACGCGCCATCAATGCCGTCATCAGCGCCAGCCGATCGGGGAAATTGCGATAGAGCGTGGCGCGCCCCAATCCGGCGCGCTCCACCACCAGCTCTAGCGGGGCATTGACGCCATGTTCGCTGAACACCTCGTCGGCGGCATCGAGAATCTGCCGGCGGCGCAGCGCGGCATCGGGGCGGGAAGTCATCATGCCGGCATTATCGGACAGATTTGTCCGTTAACGCCAGAGTCCGCTTGCCGTGTGTGCGCGTTCTCCGACCAACGGCATGGTCGCCGTTGGCTTGCGGTGGATCTGTTCCCTGCCCGCCCCTGCAGCCGGGCCTGCAATCAGCCGGTGTTCTGCACGCCTTGCGAGACGCCATTGACGCAGGCCACCAGCGCACGCAGCAGCGCTTGGTCTTCGCCATCGGTGGCGCGCCAGCGTTGCAGCAGATCCACCTGCAGCACGCTGATCGGGTCGATGTAGGGATTGCGCAGGCGGATCGACAACGCCAGCCGCGGGTCGTGCTGCAACAGCGATCGTTGTTGCAGCAGCGCCTTCACCCAGCCCTTGGTCAATGCCAGTTCGTCGCCAATCAGCGGGAAAAACCGCGTGTGCAGGTCGCCGGACAAGCGCGAGAACAGCTCGGCGATGTTCAGATCGCCCTTGGACAAGACCATGGCGATGTCGTCCAGAAAGGTGCGGAAGAACGGCCAGTCCTGCGCCATTTCGCGCAAGGTATCTTCATGCCCGGCATCCACCGCCGCCTGCAGGCCGCTGCCCACGCCGTACCAGCCGGGAATCACCGCACGCGCCTGGCTCCACGCAAATACCCATGGAATCGCACGCAGGTTGGACAGCGCCGCGTCCTGGCCCAGCCGCCGCGACGGGCGCGAACCCAGCGTCATGCGTTCGATCACATCGATCGGCGTGGCCAGGCGGAAGTACTGCATGAACTCCGGCGCGCCAACGAAGGCGCGATACGCGACCGTGCTGCGTTCGGCCACCAGATCCATCACCGGGCGCCAACGCGCCTCCCGCGGCTCGGGCGCACGCGGGCGCAGGCTCGAGAGCAACACCGCGCCGGTCATCTGCTCCAGCGAGCGCAACGCCAATGCGCGAATGCCATATTTGCGGTGGATTACCTCGCCCTGCTCGGTGACGCGCAAGCGTCCATCCACGCTGCCGCGCGGTGCGGCATCCAGCGCGCGGCTGGTCTTGCCGCCGCCGCGCGCGATCGAGCCGCCCCGGCCGTGGAAGAAGGTGAGCCGTACGCCCAGCTCGGCGGCCGCTTCCAGCAGCTCGACCTGCGCGCGTTGCAGACCCCAGCGCGAGGCGGCGATGCCGCCGTCCTTGCCGCTGTCCGAATAGCCCAGCATCACCATCTGGGTATCGCCGCGCGCGGCCAGATGCTGGCGATAGACCGGGTCGGCCAGCAGGTCCTGCACGGTGCCGGTGCCACCACGCAGATCGTCCACGGTTTCGAACAGCGGCACGATATCCAGCGGCACAGCGCCGGCGTTGTCGACCAGGCCGCCACGACGCGCCAGTGCCAGCACGGTCAAGACGTCGGCGCGGTTATGCGCCATCGAGATGATGTAGCTGCCCAATGCATCGGCGCCGTGGCGCGTACGTGCATCGGCAAGCGCGGCGAATACCGCATCCAACCGTGCATTGCCTTCATCTTCCACGCGCGGCAAGGGGTCTTGCCCTGCGGCATACGGGCCGAGCACGGCGGCGCGCTGGGCGGCGTCCTGTGCGTCCCAGTCGGTCTGGTCCAGGGCATCGGCCACTGCGCGCGCATGCACGCTCGATTCCTGGCGCACGTCCAGCCGCGCCAGATGGAAACCAAAGCTGCGCACGCGCCACAACAGGCGTCGTACCGCGAACCACCCGGCATGCAGGCCCTTGTTGGCCTGCAGGCTGTCCAGGATCAGCTGCAGATCGTGTTCGAGCTCCGATGGAGCGGCATAGGCACCATCGGCATCGTCCAGGGTGGCCTGCAGGCGCGCGCGCATCAGGTCGTTGAGCAGGCGGTACGGCATGTCGCCATGGCGCGGGCGCGAACGCGCTGCGGCGTCGGGGAGCAACGCGCGGTAGCGTTCCAGCTGCGCGGTGAGTTCGCCGCTCACCTGCACCAGCGTGGTCGATTGGCTGAGCAGGCTGGCCAACTGCCAGAGTTCTTTTTGATAGCGGTCCAGCACCGCGCGCCGCTGCGCGTCCAGCGTCCCGGCGATGGTGGTGGCATCCACGTTGGGATTGCCGTCCATGTCGCCGCCCACCCAGGTGCCGAAGCGCAGCAGGCGCGGCAATGCCGGCACGCTACCGTAGGTTTCTTCGATGGCGTGTTCGAGCGTTTCGTACATCACCGGGACGATGCGGTAGAGCACCTGGGTGAGGTAGAAGCCCACATGCTCGCGCTCGTCGTCCACGGTGGGGCGCACCGGCGAGGAATCGGCGGTCTGCCACGACGCGGTCAGGGCCATGCGAAAGCGCGCGGCATCGCTGGCGCGTTCGTTGGGCGTGCGCATGCCGTCCAGGTTGTCGACCAGGCTGGCGACCATCAGCTGCTCTTTCTCCAGCAGCGCGCGCCGTACCGCCTCGGTGGGATGCGCGGTGAACACCGGCTCCACGTCGATGCGCGGCAACCATTGGCTGAGTTCGTCCAGGGTCACGCCCTGCGCCTTGAGCCGGCGCAATGCGTCGTGCAGGCCATCGGGCTGCGGCGTGTCGGTGCCGCTCCGCTGGTATTCGCGACGGCGGCGGATGCGGTGCACGCGCTCGGCGATATTGACCACCTGGAAATACGTACTGAATGCCCGGACCAGCGCTTCGGCGTCGCGCGGCTCGCGCCCGGCCAATTGCTCGCTCAACGTGGACGGCGGGGCATCGCTTTCACGCCGCGAAATGGCGGTGGTGCGCACGCGTTCGATTTCATCGAGGAATTCCGCAGAGACCTGCTCGGCGAGCAGATCACCCACCAGTGCACCGAGCCGACGCACATCGTCGCGCAAGGGAAGATCGGGGGTAGCGAACACAAGACTGCTGCGGTACTCGTTCATCGGAAACGCACACCCTCTTCAAGCGCAAAGTCGTCGAAGACTAACCCAAAAGGATTAGATGATCGCGACGCGCAGGACGGTTTCAGACCAAACCATCCTGCATCAAGTGCCGCCCACGTTCGTGCGCGCCATTGGAATCCGTCGCCCGGCGCCGGCAAGCAATGCGTAGGAGCGCACCCGGGCGCGATGGAGCTTTACCGGTAACGCCTGGTCGCGCCCGGGTGCGCTCCTAGGTGCGGTGCGACGATCCGAGTTGCGTTCGCACCGCATTGCGCGCGCCGACGATCAACGCTTGGACGGCACTTCCGCCTGCGCGGGATCGCCGACATTGGTCTTCAACCACTGCTCGCTTTCGGCCAGCATCTGCATGATCGATTGCCGCGCGCGGTAGGCATGCGATTCGTTGGGCAACAGTACCAGGCGCGCAGTGCCGCCCAGGCCCTTGATCGCGGCGAACATGCGCTCGCTCTGGATCGGAAAGGTGCCGGTATTGTTGTCGTCCTGGCCGTGGATCAGCAGCAGCGGGTCCTTGATCTTGTCGGCGTAATTGAATGGCGACATCGCCTGGTACACCGATTGCGCCTGCCAGTAATTGCGCTCCTCGGCCTGGAAACCGAATGGAGTGAGCGTGCGGTTATAGGCGCCGCTCCGTGCGATGCCGGCCTTGAACAGGCGCGTGTGCGCGAGCAGGTTGGCGGTCATGAAGGCACCGTAGGAATGCCCGCCGATGGCGATGTGCTCGCGGTCGGTGACGCCGCGCCGCACCACTTCGTCCACGGCCGCCTGCGCATCGGCGATCAGCTGCGGCACATAGGTGTCGTTGGGTTCGGCATCGCCTTCGCCCACGATCGGCATGCTCGGGTTGTTGAGCACCACATAGCCGATCGCCAGAAACGCCTGCGGCCCCCAGTAACTGATCGCGTTGAAACGGTACGGCGAGTCGGTGACCTGGCTGGCGGTGTCGGCGCTTTTGAATTCGCCCGGGTAGGCCCACATCAGCAACGGCCGTGGGCCATCGCGCTTGGGGTCGTAACCAGGTGGCAGCAAGAGTGTGGCAGTGAGGTCCACGCCATCGGCACGCTTGTAGCGGATCTGCTCCTTCTGCACGCCGCGCAATTGCGGCAGCGGGTGTGCGAAGTGCGTCAACGCGCGCACCGCGGCGGCGCCATCGCCCAGCGATTGCACGACATAGTTGGCCGGTTCCTCCGGCGATTCGCGGCTGAGCAGCAGTTGCGTGGGCTGCGCGTCCAGCAAGGCCAGCGGTGCCGAATAGGCCGGCGCCTGCGAGTGGAACAGCCGTGTGGCCTGCTTGCTGCGCAGATCGAATCGATCGACGAAGGGGCGATCGCCTTCCGGCGAAGCGCCCTTGCCGAACAGGAACAGACTGTTGCCATCGCTGCTGGTCTGCAGCAGCGGGTGGCCCTTGCCGTCGGCCACCGTCGCCGGCGTGCCCGGGTCCTTGTAGCGGTCCTGCGAGGAGCGGTCCCACAACAGTTCGGGCGCGCGTTGCGGTTGATCCGGTGCGATGCGCCATTGCTTGGTGCGGCAAGTCTTCCACCAGCTTTCGCTCAAGATCGCCAGATCGCCGCGGCCCCACTGGATGCCTTCGAACCGGCTGCCCAACTGCGCCAGCGTCACCGGTGTGCGGTTGAACGGCGCGGCCTGCATCCGCACCGCATCGCGGACCTTGCTCTCGCGTGCCGGGTCGCCACCGTCCTGCGCTTCGGCCCACACCAGCGTGGCCGGTGCATCGTGCCGCCAGGCGATATCGCGCACCCCGACCGGTACCGCGTCGTTACCGGTCGGCAGGCCTTCCACCAACGACAGCTGCGCGATCTGGCGCACCAGTTTGCCCTGCAGGTCCAGCACCTCGATGCGGCGCGCGAAGTTGTCAACCGGCACCAGATACGAGAACGGCCGCTCGCTGCGTTCGCTCAGGATGTAACGGCCATCCGGCGACACCGACAGGTTGAGATAGATGCCCGGCGTGGCGATCGGGCGCACCTGCCCGGCCACCGTGACGATGATCGGCTGGCCGGTGGCGTAGTACTCGAACACGCGCGCATCGGCTTCATTGCGCAGCAGATCCTGGTAGGTGGGCAGCGAGCGCACCCCGGCGGCCGCACTGGTCTGCTGGGTGGCCGGGCCGGTCGGCGTCGCATCGCGGCTCGGTGGCGTGCCCTGCCCGGCGACTTGCTGCTGCAGCAGCAAACCGCTGCCATCGGGCAACCAACGCACGTCGTCGTTGACGCTGGTGTTCAAGCCGGCCACCAGCCGCCGCGCCTGCCCGGCCGCCACGTCTACCAGCCACAGTTCGTTGGCACCGCTGGCAGCATCTTCGCGGCGGAACGCCAGATGGCGTTGGTCGGGCGACCAGCTCAGATCGGCCAGCGACAACGGCGAGGGCAACCCGGCGATCTGCCGCTCGCTGCCGTCGGCCACCGATAGCAGCCACAGCTTGCTGGCGAACGAAAAGCGGCTGGCCGCGAAGGTCTTCGGATGGATGCGCAGGCCGGCCAGCTTCAGCTCCGGCTGGGCCACCTCGGCGATGTCCGGCAGTGCCGGCAGTTGCAGCATCGCGGCCAGATCGCGCCTGGGCGAGAGCTGCAGCAGCGGCGCACGCGGGGCGTCCACCACCGCCTGCAGCGCCTTGGAGGGCAGTTGATAACCGCCGCCTGGCGCAGGGCCTGGTTGCACGACTGCCACATTGGTCGCGGCCGGGCTAGCCGCCCCGGCCATCACCGGTGCGCTCAATGCCAGCGCCCCTGCCAACGCCCATGTGTGCTGCCGCCAGCCTTGCGCATGCCGTTTCGCCCGCATTGTCCGTCCCCGCTGATGATCGACTCCGGACCATAGCAGCCGCCTGTCGGCCGCTCCCCTGCCGTTGGTAGGGGGTCGGCCGCAATTCATGCCACGCGGGGGTGCTGCCGATATAATCGGGCCCTCTCGTCGAGGGGCGCTGCGACCGGTAGGGCGGACTGATCCGCTCACTGCACCACAGGTGCAGGTACACGGCCAGGCTCGACCAGCAGTTACCGTTCAACGGCGCCCGGCATTGCAGACATTCGTTTGCCTACCGGAGCCATTGCATGAACGCTGTCACAAAGATCACCCCGCACACCGACTACAAGATTGCCGATATCTCCCTGGCCGATTGGGGCCGCAAGGAGCTGGACATCGCCGAGCACGAAATGCCGGGCCTGATGTCGATCCGCCGCAAGCACGCGCAGACCAAGCCGCTGAAGGACGTGCGCATCACCGGCTCGCTGCACATGACCATCCAGACCGCCGTGCTGATCGAAACGCTCAAGGACATCGGTGCCGATGTGCGCTGGGCCTCGTGCAACATCTTCTCCACGCAGGACCACGCCGCCGCGGCGATCGCCGCGACCGGCACCCCCGTGTTCGCCTGGAAGGGCGAGACGCTGGAAGAGTACTGGGACTGCACCCTGGACGCGCTGACCTTCACCCTGCCCGACGGCACCCTCACCGGCCCCGAGCTGGTGGTGGACGACGGCGGCGACGTCACCCTGCTGATCCACAAGGGCTACGAGCTCGAAAATGGCAGCACCTGGGTGGACGAGCCGGCCTCCTCGCACGAGGAGGGCGTCATCAAGGCGTTGCTCAAGCGCGTCGCCGTGGAGCGCCCGGGCTACTGGGGCCGCGTGGTCAAGGACTGGAAGGGCGTCTCCGAAGAGACCACCACTGGCGTGCACCGCCTGTACCAGATCGCCGAAGCCGGCAAGCTGCTGATCCCGGCTATCAACGTCAACGACTCGGTCACCAAGAGCAAGTTCGACAACCTCTACGGCTGCCGCGAGTCGCTGGCCGATGGCCTCAAGCGCGCAATGGACGTGATGCTGGCCGGCAAGGTCGCCGTGGTCTGCGGCTACGGCGATGTCGGCAAGGGCAGCGCTGCCTCGCTGCGCGCCTATGGCGCCCGCGTGATCGTCACTGAAATCGACCCGATCTGCGCATTGCAGGCGTCGATGGAAGGCTTCGAAGTCAACACCATCGAATCCACCCTGGGCCGTGCCGACATCTACGTCACCACCACCGGCAACAAGGACATCATCACCGTCGAGCACCTGCAGGCGATGAAGGACCAGGCCATCGTGTGCAACATCGGCCACTTCGACAACGAGATCCAGGTCGATGCGCTCAAGGCGCTGAAGGACGTGCAGAAGATCAACATCAAGCCGCAGGTGGACAAGTACGTGTTCCCCAACGGCAACGCGATCTTCCTGCTGGCCGACGGCCGCCTGGTGAACCTGGGCTGCGCCACCGGCCACCCGAGCTTCGTGATGTCCAACTCGTTCGCCAACCAGACCCTGGCCCAGATCGACCTGTGGGAAAAGCGCGACACCTACGAGAAGAAGGTCTACATCCTGCCCAAGCACCTGGATGAAGAAGTCGCGCGTCTGCACCTGGAAAAGATCGGCGTGAAGCTGACCACCCTCACCAAGGACCAGGCCGACTACCTCGGCGTGGACGTGACTGGCCCGTACAAGCCGGATCATTACCGCTACTGATCCATCGGCAAACCATCGCCATGCACACAAAACGGGCGCCGCAAGGCGCCCGTTTTGTGTGATCAGCGGGAACCATGCCTGACTGAGATGCTGTGCCACACCTGAGCTAGGTCAGCCTACCCCTCACCACCGCAAGCCCGTAGAAGCATCACCACAACCATCGGCCTGCCGGACTAGCCACCTTCCACCGCTTGCAGCGAAACAGCACCAGGGCCTCACTGCATGACTGTATCCGCCAACACGTACACCGAGATCTGGATGCGGCTGCGCGCGTCATACGGCTCGCGGCCCCAACCGCCCCATCGAGCGTGCAGTCGCAAACCCGCGATCTGCGCCATCAGGTCGAGTTCCGACGGCCAAACGTAGCGTCGACGCTCGGAAAAGATGCGCGTCCCATCCTCGCTCATGACGACCACCCGTTGATCGATTCGCTGTTTCACCGGATCGGGTTGCGAGCACACCAGCATGACGGCGGCGCCCTCGCTCTGCGTCTCCGGAAGGTCGAGCACCTGGCTTATCTTTCCGCTACCGTCGAACACTTCGGCGCCAGGGACCGCGCTCTGGATCACGAGCATGCCGTCGGGCGCAAGGCAACGCGTGGCATTGACGACGCAGCGCAACTGCTCGGCCTGGGTGAGCAGGTACCCAAACGAATTCACCGTGTAGATCAGACCAAACGCCCCACTCAACGGCATGTCGGCAAAATCAGCGCAGATCAGTTGTAGCTGATCGCTGCCAGGTTTGGTACGCAATACGTCGAGCATTGCGCGCGCATTGTCGATGCCGGTCACTGGCACGCCACATTGGGCCAACGGCAGTGCGATACGCCCGCTGCCGATGCCCAACTCCAGCGATGCACGTCCATCGGCGAGGTCGGCCAGGGTTTGCACGCATCGCTGCAGTGCCTGTGTCGGCCAACGATCATGGAAGCCATCGTAGAACGCAGCCATCCGATCGTATTGAGAATTGCCGGGCATACTGCGCGCTCGCGTTTAAAACAGTATGGCGATAGTACGCGGCGATGAAGCTGGGGCGTTCGCGGCGGAGACAATGAATCGAAATACTACGTCTACCGCGACGGGTTTGCGCAATCGGGTTTGACCAATGCAGGTCATAGCTAGTCTATTGACACGTCGCTGGACAACCATTCGTCCTCAACGACATTCCACAAATCAGCATGCCGTTGACTTCGACCTTACAAGGAGACCGTGATGAAACGTCTTTTTCATGCTCTGCGGCGCTGGATCCAGGCCATCGGCGGCCGCAAGCTCGGTTACATCTACACCTATTAACCTCCCACGCTGTCACGGGGGAGAGGCCTCCCGTGACAGCGTGGTATCGCTGCTGGTCCGCTCTGCGTCCATATAGCGCACCGCCTGCTGGGTCGTCGGCAACAGCCAAACACGCATGAACTCAGGTCGCAGGCACGCACTTCCCCCTGGCCCGGTTGGACACTGGGCATTCGGCAACCGCCGGCAGTTCTCTGAAGATCCCTTGGCGTTCCTGCAATCGTGCGCGCGCATGCATGGCGACGTGGTCAGGGTCGCAAGACACACGTATCTGCTCGCCGCACCGGCCACGATCGCTACGGTGCTGAGTGATGACGGGACGCTTTACGGCAAGACCGATCCTGACCCGAGCGCACGACGCGCGGCATTTCCCGCTTCGGTGATGAATAGCACTGGCTCAGTCTGGCGGCACAAGCGGCAGATGCTGCAGCCTGCGTTTCGTGCAGCCCTAGTGCGCGACTCTGCAGCACAGGCATCGGCTGCCACGATGGCGCTTCTACGCGACCAGTGCCAGTGCGTCGCTGCACAGGACATGCGCGCGCTGATGACTGAACTATGCGCGCAACTGGGCGCCGGCTTTCTGCTTGGGAATCCGGCACATGCACCTGACCTGCTGCGCATGCTGCCGATGGTCGATGCGATTCTGCAGCAGACGCGCGATCAATCCCCGGCGCCGGCATGGTGGCCATCGGCGCATCGACAGCGCATGCGCCGCGCACGCGCGGATCTCGACATGGCGCTGGAACAAATTTTGATGCGCGCCAGGCAGCAGCCCCCACATCCGGCATCGGTCCTGTCTCTGTTACTGGCCGACGCTGCACAAGGTGGCAGCGGCTGGTGCCGCGACGAGGCAGCGGCGATGCTGATGTCGGCGCTGGAACCGATGGCGGCCGCACTGACCTGGACCTTGCTGCTGCTTGCGCAGCATCCAAACGTGGCACGGCACGTTGCACAGGAAGCAGACGGACTGGACGACGCTGATACCGGCATCGGGTTGCTCGACCGCTTGCCGCAGGCGCGGGCCTGCCTGAAAGAGGCCATGCGCCTGTATCCGCCAGCCTGGATGACCGCGAGGATTGCGCAACGCGACACCTCTCTGGATGGCTTCCACGTCCCAAGCGGCACCCAACTGCTGATCAGCCCGTGGGTCGTACACCGCGACGAACGTCATTTTCCCGATCCGGAGGCTTTCCTGCCCGCACGCTGGCTAGACGACAGCGCCACCCATTCGCTGGCACGCTACAGCTACTTCCCATTCGGCGGCGGCCCACGTAGTTGCATCGGCAGCATGCTGGCCCTGACCCAGATGACCGCAGTCATCGCCACCGTGTTGCGTGCGCGCAGCCTGCATCTGGCTGCCGACGCTCACCCCACGCCGTTCCCTGCGCTCGTGTTGCGGCCACTGGATGTACGCATCGCACTGCGGCCACGACCCGACGACATCGCGTCTCGCTAGGCACCGCCACATGAACGATCCACAGATTCGTAAAAAGAGCAGGGAATATCCAAACCGATTCTTCGACTCCAGCGTCTGGAACGATCTGGCCCTGCGCGAAGGCGATATCGTGATCGCCAGTTATGCCAAGGCTGGCACGACCTGGCTGCAGCAGATCGTGGCGCAACTGATCTTCGGCGGCGAAGCGCAGGTTGATGTCTCGGCCATTTCACCCTGGGTCGACGGCGTTTATCCGGATAAGGCGAGCAAGCTCGCGCTGCTGGACGCGCAGAGGCACCGACGCTTCATGAAGACACACCTGCCAGCTGATGCACTGGTCACCAGCGCGCGTGCCAAGTATCTGTACATTGGCCGCGATGGACGCGACATTGCGCTGAGTCTGTATGACCACCAATGCGCGTTGAGCCAGGAGGCGCAGGCACGTCTGGATGCCGGCGGTGCCGAGCCCGGCAAGCTGCGCGTGCCGCCGCCACCGCGTCTGACGCGCGATGCCTATGTGGCGCATTGGCTGGAACATGATGGCGCGCCCTTCTGGCCGTTATGGGAAGGCGTCCGTTCGTGGTGGGAGCGGCGCGAAGATGCGAACGTGCTGCACCTTCATTACAACGACCTGCTCGACGACCTGCCCGGCGAGGTCCGCCGCATCGCCGCCTTTCTCGACATTCCAGTTCCACCCGGCCAATGGGACAGGATCGTGGCGCACTGCCGCTTCGACTACATGCGACAGCACGCCGCGCGCTACGTGCCGCACGGTACCGGGCTGTGGCGCGAAGGCGGCAAGGCATTCTTCAACCAGGGCCGCTGTGGCCGCTGGCGTACTGTCCTGCCGAGTGCACTCAGTCGCGCGTATGTGCAGCGCGCACATGCGGAACTCGGCGGAGACGCCGCGCAGTGGCTGGCCCACGGCCAGGCGCGAACGTCGTGAGCCTCCAACTTATTGGCGCCGGTCTGGGCCGCACCGGTACCCTCTCCCTGAAGCTGGCGCTTGAGCGGCTCGGTGTGGGCCGCTGCTACCATGCAATGGAACTGGCAGCGAATCTGCGTCAACACTTGCCGCGCTGGGAGGCGGCGATCGACGGGCACCCGGATTGGGACGCACTGTTCGCCGGCTATGCGGCGACGACCGACTACCCCGGCTGCTGTTTCTGGGAGGAATTGTCCGCGCACTTTCCGCACGCCAAGGTGATCCTGACCGTGCGCGATCCCGACGCGTGGTTCGATTCGGTCAGCGCGACGATCTTCTCCGGCGACGGCAGTGTGCCGTCGCTGTTTGGCGCCGATGGCCAACGCTTGAGTCGCTTCTTGCGTCGCGACATGGAGGCACGCCTCGGTGACCGTGCCTTCATGACCGATTACTTCCGTCGCTGGAACCAGAGCGTGATCGAGCGAGTACCGGCGCCTCGCCTCTTGCTGCTCGATGCCGACGCCGAATCGCACTGGGAACGCCTGTGCGCATTTCTGGGCTTGCCAGTGCCGGCGCTGCCGTATCCCCGCGTCCATGCCCGCGGCGTCGGTGGCGCACAGGCGCGTCGGCTGCCAACGGAGCCGGCACTGATCGAACACTGCATGCGCAACTATCTGGAACGGCTCGCCGAAGAGGCCTTCCTGCCACCGGCCGCCCCGTAACTGCTGCGGCGAGCATGGATCATGCTAGGCCAAACGCAGCGTCCAACGCGGCGAGCGCAGGCAGATGACACCAATCAGGTCTTCCATCAAAGCCGCTGCAGTCATGGACTGGTGGTGAACCACACCGGTGGCCTGTGGCGATCCGCCATTGCACTGCCAGCGGACGAGTCAGGGCCGCCAGTTCGCGTTCGCTTCCCAGAACGCGACGCTACGCCGATACGCATCGCGGTCCAGCGGCGTACCCGAGCCACCCTCTTCCACGCCCAGGGCATTGCGCAACATGGTGATCGGTGCCATCGGAATCTCGTCCGGCTCTGCGGTGTAGAGACAACCGACCACACCCCAGTCTGCCTCGACGGGCGTGCCTTCCTTGGCCAACTGCTCGCGGCTGTAGAGGATGGGCAGCAGATAGGCGGCCACCGGTGGCTCGACACCTTCGAACCAACGCACCAGCACGGCCAATTCCTGCGTGCTGCGCGCCTCGTAGCCGGAACGCAGCAGGTGCCGGTTGTCATCGGTGATGGGAATGGTGAGGCGGCGGGTCGAAGTCCAGTTGCGGTGCACATGCAATTGGCAAAACGGCGCATAGCCCTCGATCACGCGTAGCGGCGCCTCGTCGTTGAGCCGCTGGATGAACTGCTCAGGCCTGCAGTCCTGGATGGCATTGCGACGCCCATCGCGCGGAAACAGGCGGGCGCGGGCGAACGGGGTCAAGACGATCGACATGAGCAGACTGTGCGGCGACAAAGAGCGCCAGGGTAGCGCGCATGCGTTCGCACGACTACGTTGAATCACCATCAACGACCGCGCGGCGATCGGACTGGCCCGAGTGCTTAGGATGGTTCCCAGCAGTCACCAAGCACCCACCGACAGCATGCAGGTACGCATCACGCAGCGGTGTGGCGCATGCGGTGGAGCTGGATCCGTCTGGCAACCACCCAATGCGGGGGTTCGCCGGCGCTACCAGATCAAATCGTCCGGCACCTTGAACTGGCTGTAGTACTCGTCATCGCTGTCGGGCGCGGCCGGCGCGCTGTTGCGTCCGTGGTCCAGCACCACGGCATCGGCATCGCGGCTGTAAACCTTGTCGGCGGCCGCGCGCGGAATCAGCTCAACACCATCACCGTACCGCACGATCACCAGCGCGCCGCTGGCCAACTGGCTGCGCAACGCCGTGTTCACCAGCACGCTGCGGATCACGCTGCCGTCGTTGAAGCGGTAATCGATCTCGCCTTCGCGCTTGACCTTGTTGGTCTCCACGATCTGCCGCACCTGGGCAAGCACTTCCTGTCGGCGCACCTGCACGTTGCGCTCTTCGGCCAGCGCACGATCGCGCTCGGCACGTTCGGCTTGCAGGCGCGCCGCATCAACCTTGTCCGTCGCCGCCGGCTGCACCGCCGCGCCCTTGGCATGGCGCTGCTTGACCTGTTCGCGTGCAACCTTGTCCACCTGGGCTTTTTTCACCAGGCCGGCCTTGAGCAGCTGTTCTTGCAATGGATTGCGCATCGGGAGGCTGGGGCAGTGGACTGGCGGCTAGTTTAACGCGGCCAGCGCCGCCCCATCGTCGTAGCCGGGCCGAGCCGTTGGCAATGCCGGTGGTCCGGATCGTGGCCGTGCCGCTGCCAGCCGCCCATTCCGGCTTTCGCCGATGCGGTGGGCCATTGACGCGCGGCGCGATACCGGCGAAGCACCTGAGGCACGCGATGGTCACCTTGGCATTGCCGCACAAGGGCGGCGAGGCGTGCAACGGTGACGTGCACGCTGCCGGCAGCAGCGCGAAGCAGCTGACCTATGTCACCAGCGACGGTATGGCGAGATGCCGCCGTCGTACGCGCTGCTTGCCGACGATGAGCTTGGCCTATCGCCAGGCCTTGATTGAGATGGCCGATGCGGTGGATTGCAACGCCCGCATAGTTCACTGCTTTTTTGCGACCAATCGCGCCGTTGGCGCCGAACCCTGCGCCCAGTTTGCCGGACCTCGGCAGTGAATACGTATGCACAACACCAATGCTGCGCCGCGATGCGCGCTTAGCATCACCGCGCGCTGCACACCGTGCGCGCGCTTTCCGGAACAGGGGCCGGAAGCCTTGATGCGGGCATCGCGCAGTGCGCGTCGGCCTGCGCTTACCACTGGAGATCGATCCAATGCGCAACACGCCTGCTCATGCTCCACCTTCACTGATACAACGCAGTGTCCGTCTCTTGCTGACTGCATTGGTCCTGCTGGTGACCACCGCCAATGCGCAGGCCGATGTCATCCTGCACGCCTTCAACTGGCCGTATGCCACCGTCGAAGCCCGCGCCAAGCAGATTGCCGATGCCGGCTATCGCAAGGTATTGGTCGCCCCCGCGTACCGCTCCGAAGGAAGTGCCTGGTGGGCGCGCTATCAACCCCAGGACATCCGCCTGATCGACAATCCGCTCGGCGACACCGCTGCATTCAAGAAGATGGTCCAGGCGCTGGCCAGCAACGGCGTGGAAACCTATGCCGACATCGTGTTCAACCACATGGCCAACGAAGCGGCCACGCGCGCGGACCTCAATTACCCAGGCAGTGCGGTCCTGTCGCAGTACGCCGCAAACCCCGGCCGTTACGATTCGCTGCGCTTGTTCGGCACGCTGCAGTCAAACTTCCTCAGCACCAGCGATTTCGGCCCGGGGCAGTGCATCAGCAACTACAACGACGCTTACCAGGTGCGCAATTACCGCATCTGCGGCGGCGGCAGCGATCCAGGCCTGCCGGATTTGCTGGGCAACGACTGGGTGGTGCAGCAGCAACGCGCCTATCTGCAGGCGCTCAAGAGCATCGGCGTGACCGGCTTCCGGGTGGATGCGGCCAATCACATGACGTTCGACCATCTCAATCGCGTCTTCGATGCCGGCATCCGATCGGGTGTGTATGTCTTCGGCGAAGTGATCACCGGCGGCGGTACGGGCAATGGCGATTACGACCAGTTCCTGGCGCCGTACCTGCAATCCACCCCGCATGCGGCCTACGACTTTCCGCTGTTCAATGCGGTGCGCAACGCGTTCGCCATTGGCGCCAGCATGCAGCAGCTGGTGGATCCAGCCGCGTCCGGACAGGCATTGCCGGGCAATCGCGCCGTGACCTTTGCAGTGACCCACGACATTCCCAACAACGCCGGATTCCGCTATGCGATTCTCGACCCGGTAGATGAAACGCTGGCCTACGCGTACCTGATCGGTCGCAACGGCGGAATGCCGATGCTTTATACCGACAACAACGAAAGTGGCGACAACCGCTGGGTCAACGCCTATCTACGCGACGACCTGCGCCGCATGATCGGCTTCCATAATGGCGTGCAGGGCACCGACATGCAGGTCTTGTCGTCCAGCTCCTGCCACATCCTGTTCCGTCGCGGCAGCCTGGGCATCGTGGGCATCAACAAGTGCGGCAACCCGGTCACCACCACGGTGGGAATGAACAACAGCGTGTTGTACTGGAATGCCGATTACGTGGATGCCTTGGGCTCGGGCAACGTAGTGCGCATTTCCAGTAGTTCCTACACCTTTACGCTGCCGGCGCGTGGCGCGCGCATGTGGCGCCGCTGAGCGGCCACCACAAGATGGCGATGACACGACGTTGCAGTGTTCTCGTCGCTTGAAACGGTGACTGCGACGTGCCTTGCGACTTCGCACGACGATGCTGCAACACGATCAAGACCAGGCACCCGACGCGAACCGGCGTCGGGGCTTCGTTGTTCCTACGAGCTCGCGTCGATCGACTGCGCCAGGATGCCGTTGGGTGCAGCGCACATACGCGCTCGCATCGATGGACCGCTCCACGCGTTGCAGCCGGCGCGTTTCGTGCGGCACCACGCACTGCGGTGGGCGAACGAGGCTGGCAGCGGCGCACGACTTGTGCGCGCCGAACCCAACTTCTGCAGATGGCGTACGGCCGCAGGACTGCTGGCGTTGACTGGCGTTGACCAGCGGTGTTCACCGTTGGGCAAGCGGATTGACCGACCTACCAGGCGAACGGTGCGGTGACCTGGCGTGCGCCGAGCATGAACGCATCTGCCACGTGCACGAATGGTGCAATATCCACTTCCGATTGGCCCGCGCGCACCAGCTGCACGAAGCGCCCATACAAGCCGTCGTATTCGCTGGACGCAGGCAGCGCCTGCAGTTGCCCCTCGATGCGCAACGTGGCTCCGCCTTCGCTGAGCATGAGCATGCCCGCGGTGGTTTCCACTTCGATATCCCAGCGCTGGTGCCCGGTCTGCAGGAAATCGAATTCTGCCGTTACCGGGAGTCCTGCGGTGTCGACGAACGCGAGCCTGGCATACAGCGGCGCCTGACGGTTCTCCGGAGTGTGCAGTTCGGCATCGCGCAGCGCCAAGCTGCGCGGCAGCAGATGGGTCGCGATGGAGAGCGCATTGATGCCGGGGTCGAACACACCCATGCCGCCGGGTTCCAGAATCCAGTCCTGGCCCGGATGCCAGTGGCGAATGTCTTCCTTCCAGGTGATGTGCGCCCGCACGAGTTGCTTGTCGGCCAGCCATGCACGGGCAGGCTCGACACCGGCGGCGCAGCGCGAATGCCAGCTGGTGAACACGGTGCGTTGTGCACGCTGCGCCACGTCTTGCAGATCATGAATTTCGGCGAGCGTGGCGGCCGGCGGTTTTTCCAGAAACACGTGGCGGCCGGCCATCAACGCGGCCTGCGCCAATGCGTGCCGTCCGACCGGTGGTGTGCACAAGGCCACCGCCTCGATCTGCGGCTGGGCGGCAAATGCGTCTTCCAGGGTGTGATAGGCGGGCACACCGTCGACCGTGCCATGCCGGCTCACGGTGGCCACCAGCTGCACATCGTCGCGCGCCGCGATGGTCGGCACGTGCTGGTCGCGGGCGATCTTGCCGATCCCGACAAGGGCAATACGCAATGCGTCTGGATGCTTCATCGAAACCTTCGTGCTGGTAGGAGGTGGCAAGCGGCGCAAGCACCTGCTCACGCACACGGCTTGGGCAACGCTGCAGGGGCGCGATGCGGGGAGCCCACGCGACGGCGCAGTGTAAGGTCAGGGCGCGACCCACCGCGAGACATCGCTCCTGCTTGTTTTGCTATACCTGCGCTGGTCGTTGCGTACGGGCCGGCCTGCTTGCACCACCAATGGCGTGGAGGGCTGCAGGCGCACTGGGCACGGCAGCGACGCGTGGCGCCACTGACCACCACGCCACCGACACGCCATTGACGCTGGCCCGCATGCAGACCAGCATCGCCACGGCACGCCGCTGTGCCGTCACCCTTGCAGGCTGCACCGATGTTGCATCACGTTTCGCTGGGCGTTCGCGCAATCGACGCCTCGGCAACCTTTTACGACGCGGCGCTGGGCGCGCTTGGCTATGTGCGGGTGTGGTCGGATCTGGAGCCGGGCACGCGCGACCAGGCGGTCGGCTACGGCAGGCCCGGCTGCGAAGACTGCCTGGCGTTGAAGCAACGTCAGGCCGCACGGTGCGCTCCGGGGGCCGGCTTCCACCTGGCATTTTCGTCCACCGATGCGTCAGCGGTGGACGCCTTCCATCGCGCTGCGCTACAGCACGGCGGCCGCTGCAATGGCGCGCCAGGCTTGCGACCGGACTACGGCGACGATTATTACGCCGCGTTCGTCATCGACCCCGACGGGCACCACATCGAAGCGGTGGTCGCCCGCAAGCCGCCACGCTAGGCGTCAGCATCGTTACCCAAGACCGGAATGGCGGTGGTTGGAGTCCCGCACGCGCGGCACGCTCACCGCGCAGTGAAGGTCATGGCGATGCCTGCGTCAGGAACCGGTCGAAGTCGCCGATGTTCATGCTGCCCCAGCCCGACGCGAAGTCCCAACCGTAGCTCGCGTTGTATCCATCGCGATACAGGCCATTGCTGCCGACCACGACGTCATGGGCGCGCTGCGCATCGTGGCGCTGGCTCGCATACTGATAGATCTGCGGCGCGACGAAGCCCAAATTGGGATGCGACTGCAACAGCCGGGCGATATAGCCGGCGAAGGTCGGGGTAGCGGCACTGGTACCCCACACATACCAGGCAGCCTCGTTACCCTGCGCATCGGTGCCGCGGATCTGCGCACTGCTGTAGAACGAGCCGTTGAAGCTGACATCGGGTACCGCGCGGTAGCCGGAGGCCGTCTGCCCCGGCAGCAGGGTGCGCTGCCACTGCGGTGCATAGGCAATCTTGCTGACGCCGCCCTGGCTGAGTTGGCGGCCGACACCGGCATTCCAGACGCGCTCGGAGGCGTAGCTGCCGGGATTGCCGCCCTGGGTCAGCAACTCGGTGGCGCCCACCGCAATCGCGTAGCGGTGCGACGCCGGCCAACCGACCTGGCGCAGGTCCGGGCGCCCCGCCAGCGTATCGTAATAAGGCGCGTTGGCGCGTGCGCTCAGCGGCAGGTAGACGCCGTCGTCGCCGCTGCAGATCACGAAATTCTGCCCCTGGCGCACCGCCTTGGTCAGGCTGGCGTCCATGGCCTGGAAGACCGCGTCGTTGACCTGGATTTCCTGCCCGTAGATCGACATGCTGACCACGCGGGCCAGGTTGTCGTCGGCCGCGCGTGCCATACCATCAATGATGCTCTTCCAGGAAAAATCCGGGATGTTGTAGATGACCAGGCGTTTCAACCCGCCGGCGCTACCGACCAGCAACTGGGTATCCATGTCCCACTCGACTTCGGAATCCTTGCTGGCAGCATTGGACTGATAACCCGGTGCACCGGGGTCGCCCACCATCACTACCGCGACCGGGGTGTGCAGGCCGTGCAGTGCCTGGAAGCTCTGCAGCCGCGCGAGGGTATTTTCCAGATTGCCGGCGGCAATGACCGCGCCGACGATATCGCTGGCCGGTGCCAGCGTATCGGCGCCGTAGGCGCTATTGAGCTCTTCGATGCTGTGGCGCACGACTTCTGCGCCGCTGCTCTTGGCGGCCACCACGGCGCTGCTGTTCAACAACGATGTGCGCGCGGCGGCTAGCGGCGCCCCGTGCGGCGCGACTTTTGCGCCGGCGGTACCGTCCAGGCCAACCACGCCTTGCACCACGGCCTGCAAGCCGGCCGGCACTGCGACCGCGCCCTGCGCGGCGGCAACGCCGACGCGGCCATCGGCACTCACTACACGCAGCGGGGTGCCAAGGGCGGCCTGCAACGCCGCCGCTGTTGCACGGACTTGCAGCAAGCGTCCATCGGTGGCCTGGCGCACATCGGTGATGCCATACCGGCTCAGATAGGCCTTGACCTGCGCGATCGCGCTGGTGGAAGCAGCCGATGCGCGGGCCAGTTGACCGCGCAATAGCGGATCGCCGCCATCGCGCATCAACCACTGCTCCACCGCAGCATGTTGCTGGCGCATGGCCACCTGCGGCTTGAGCACCAATCCCACCTGCAGGATGCGTTGCGGCGCCAGCGCGCCACCGACGCCAAGTTGCGCAGGTGCCTGTTCGGCTGCCTGCGCGATACCGGTCATACCCAGGGCGACGGCGCAGGCCAGGACGGCCTGAGAGAAAGAGCGCGTCATCATTCGTTTGCCGCCATTGATCGTGAGTTAACAGGCTGCGGATTCTCACGAGGCGGCAGTGGTTTCAGACGCAACAGTGCGAACTCTGTGTGCGTGAAACGATGCGGCCGCGAACTGACACGCGAATCTCGTGCCGAGCGCCCTGTCCGATTGCGCGCCAGGGCGCGGCCGCGGCTTGTCGATCGCCGGGCGCACGGCGCCTGCAGCCGCTGGCGCCGATCCTGGCGATGCCAGTGGCTGCGTCCTACATCTCCAGCACCACCTTACCCAGGTGACTGCCCTGCTCCAGGTAACGATGTGCCGCAGCCGCTTCGCTCAGCGGGAAGCGCTTGTCGAGCAACACGCGCAGCTTGCCCTGTTCGATCCAGGGCCACACCACGCGTTCCACTTCTGCGGCCAACCGGGCTTTCTCATCGGCATGGCGCGGGCGCAGCGTCGAGCCGGTAATGACCGCCTGCTTGCGCATCAGCACCGGAATCGGCACCTCGATGGTGGCGCCGGCCTGCGAGGCGATGTAGACGATGCGTCCGCGCGGGTTCAGCGCTTCCAGGGTGTCGGCGAACACCGCAGCGCCCACCATGTCGAGCGCAACGTCCACGCCGCCGTGCGCCTTGGCCACCTCGACAAACGACGCAGTGGTGGAATCGATCGCCACATCGGCGCCCAACTCGCGCGCCTGTGCCGCCTTGCTGGCCGAGCGCGCGGTGGCCAGCACGTGTGCGCGCCCGCCGCCTTGGCCATCTGGATCGCCGTGACGCCGATGCCCGAGGTCGCACCATGCAATAGCAGCCATTGGCCTGCCGCGAGCCGACCGTGTTCGAACAGATTGGCGTAGGCAGTGAAGATGGTTTCCGGCAACGCCGCCGCGTGCACCAGATCCATGCCGGCGGGGATCGGCAGGACGTGACGCGCATCGACGGCGGCGTATTGCGCGTAGCCGCCGCCACCCAGCAGTGCGCACACGCGGTCGCCTACTTTCCAGCGACCGGCCGGTTCGACGATCTCGCCAGCGATTTCCAGTCCCAGCGTCTCCGGTGCGCCAGGCGGCGGCGGATAGTGCCCGGCGCGTTGCAGCAGATCGGGGCGATTGATGCCGGCGGCATGCACGCGGACCAGCACCTGCCCTGGCGCAGGACGCGGGCGCGGTTGCTCGGTGGCGTACAGCGCGTCGGCGTCGCCCTTGCCGTCGCGGATGGCGATGGCGGTCATCGTGGTATCGCTCATGAAGGCGCTCCATGGAAAGTGCGCCCAGTGTAGGCGGGCAGACGTCAACGCCTGGCGCAGATGCACCCCACGGTTTCCAGCAGGCATTGCCGCAGCGGCGGCAAGCGAGCGAGCGATGGTGTGTCTTCGATGACGTCGTGGTGCTCCGTCGTGTTCGAAGGGACAGTGCGCACTGGACAAGCGGTCATCGTCGACAGCATCGCAAGGATGCACGCCCACAATCGGGCGGCTGCAGCCAGGCCATGCACTCGCAATGCAGATGCCGTCTACCTTGTCTTCGTCGAATCGACAGCCGCCAACGCCACATCGCACGCAGTGGTTGGCCGGGTTTCGACGACAGGCCTGAGAAAGGTAACCGCCATGCGGCAACATCGCTCAGCAGCGTGGCGCCATCCACCTTGGGTTGCGCGGCCAATGCAGGCACAAGGTCGTCGACGCTGTGCGCCAACGCGCCCTTAGCCGATGCCAGGATTCGGCGCCAAGCCCACCGCCTCTTCTTGCGTGTCGCATTGCGACCAAATGGCGCGAAATGCTTGCGCTCACCGAATGCGCCGCAGGTTCAAGCACACAAGCGGCGCGCGATTGCAGCCACGATGCCCCAGAACCGGATGCGATTGCCCGCAAGCAACCCCAACCAGGCAGATGCTGCGCGGCCGCCCGCACTTCGGTGTCCCGGCCTATGCTGGTGTCTTGCTGACCACCAGGAGTCGCCATGCAACTGCCATGGAACGCGCGCGTCATCGCCCTCTACATGCTTGCACTATCCGCGAGCACGCAGGTAAGCGCGGCGCAGGTGCGCATTGCGCAGGAAGCACACGGCTACCGCTTGTTGGTGGATGGCGCTCCCTTCGTGATCAAGGGTGCCGGCCTGGGCAATGGCAGCATGGAAACGCTGGCCGCACGCGGGGGCAATGCATTGCGCACCTGGCGCGTGGATCCAGACGCCCAACGCCAGCGCGCCCTGCTCGATCGCGCACAACGCAACGGCCTGAAAGTGGCGGTCGGCATCGAGCTCGGCAACCAGCGACATGGCTTCGATTACGACGATGCAGCGGCGGTAAAACAGCAACTGCAGCGCGTCCTCGCGCAGGTACGGCAATCGGCGGCGCATCCGGCGGTGCTGATGTGGGTGGTCGGTAACGAACTCAATCTGGATTACACCAATCCCAAGGTCTGGAACGCGGTCGGCGAGATCGCCGAGGCGATCCATGCCATCGACCCGGATCATCCGGTCACCACCACGCTGGCCGGTTTCGACAAGCAACTGATCGACCAACTCAAGACGCGCGCCCCGGCACTGGACCTGATCGCCGTGCAGCTTTACGGCGATATCGCAGCGCTGCCGCAGAAGCTGCACGAGAGCGGGTGGCGCGGCCCTTACGTGGTCACCGAGTGGGGCCCCACCGGGCATTGGGAATCGCCGACCACTCGCTGGGGCGCACCGATCGAGGACGACAGCACGCGCAAGGCGCTATTGCTGGAACAGCGCTACCGCAGCTACATCGCCAGCGACACCCGCCAGGGGCTGGGCTCGTTCGTGTTCCTGTGGGGCGACAAGCAGGAGCGCACGCCCACCTAGTATGGCTTGTTCCTGCCGTCGGGCGAGGCCACGCCCAGCGTGGACACATTGCAACTGCTGTGGACCGGCCGGTGGCCGGCCAGCCGTGCGCCGGCGGTGTCGGCACTCACGCTGGCTGGCCAACGCGCTACCGACAGCGTGCGCCTTCGCCCGGGCCAGACCGTGATCGCAAGCATTCGTGCCAGCGGCGCATCCGTACTTCGCTACGACTGGCATGTGCGCACCGAAAGCACCGCGCGCAGCATCGGTGGCGATCCCGAGACGCTGCCACCGCTGGTCGATGCCGCCATTGCGCCAA
Source organism: Xanthomonas sp. D-36-1 (assembly GCF_017746155.1). NCBI lineage: Bacteria > Pseudomonadati > Pseudomonadota > Gammaproteobacteria > Lysobacterales > Lysobacteraceae > Xanthomonas > Xanthomonas sp. D-36-1. Next base: position 44,360 of record NZ_JAGHWR010000003.1, on the reverse strand, counting down.
ACCGCGTGGCCGGTGATCGCAGCGGCGCACGCGGTACGGCCGAGGAGGTGCGTTTGATCGCGCCAGCGCCGGGCAACTACCGTTTGTTTGTGGAAGTGCGCGATAACGCCGGCCGCGCCGGCTATGCCAACCTGCCGTTCCGCGTGCTGCCGCCCTCGCCCGCCCCGCGAAAAGGCGCGTCGGAACCGTCGCAGCAAGATATGCATTCATCGCGATGAAGCGATATTATCTCCAGACGATCCGCCGGAACCGCCGCGATGACGCATCTCAGTTTCGAGTTCTATCCGCCCAAGACCGATGATCAGCGCGCGCAACTGGACCGCACCGCAGCCAGGTTGAAGGGCTACGCGCCGGAGTACGTGTCGTGCACCTTCGGCGCCGGCGGCTCCACGCTCAGCTACACCTCCGAAACGGTGCGCCACCTCAAGCAGAAGCATGGCTTCGAAGCGGCGCCGCATCTGTCCTGCGTCGGCGGCAGCCGGCAGGAGATCCGCGAGCTGCTCAAGCTGTATCGCGCCATCGGCTGCACCCGCATCGTCGCGCTGCGTGGCGACCTGCCCTCGGGCATGGGCCATCCCGGCGACCTGCGTTACGCCTCGGACCTGATCGCCTTCATCCGCGCCGAACACGGCGATGCGTTCCGGATCGAGGTCGGCGCCTATCCGGAAACCCATCCGCAGGCGGCCGACGCGCTCAGCGACCTGCGCTATTTCAAGGCCAAGGTCGATGCCGGCGCCGATGCGGCCATCACCCAGTATTTCTACAACGCCGATGCCTACTTTCATTTCCGCGACGCAGTGCAGCGGATGGGCGTGGAGATACCGATCATTCCCGGCATCATGCCGATCTCCAATTTCTCGCAGCTGCGGCGGTTTTCCGAGCAGTGCGGCGCAGAGATTCCACGCTGGATCGGCAAGAAGATGCAGTCCTACGGCGACGACGCCGACGCGGTGCGCGCCTTCGGCGCAGAGGTCGTGGCGGCCTTGTGCGAGCGCCTGATCGCAGGCGGCGCGCCGGCATTGCATTTCTACACCCTCAATCTGGCCAAGCCGACCACGCAGGTGTTGCAGCTGCTCGGACGCTGAGCACCTGCTTCGCATTCCAGTCCTCGCCCTCGCACACCCGCGCGCATGCATGTCGCCAGCTCACACGCGCCCGGCTACGCTGCGCCGATGCATCGCCTTCTGCCCCTGGTGTTCTCGCTCTGCGCCTGTCCCGCCGCGCGCGTGCAGGCGCAGGAAATCCATCGCTGCGTCGCGCCGGACGGGCAAACCCTGTTCACCGACCGGCGCTGCGAAGACGTCGGCGCGGCCAGCCGCGCACCGCCTGCCATCCGCCCGCAGGGCAGTACCGGCCTGTATCGCTACGGCTGCCCGCGGCGGCTGAGCGAACTGGTGTCGTTGCTGCAACTGGCGGTCGACAGCCGCGACGTCAACCGCCTGTCCAGCCTGTATCTATGGAGCGGACAATCCGATGCCGCCGCCAATCAGGTGCTGAGCCGCCTGGAAGCCATCGTGCAGCGCCCATTGCTGGACATCGTGCCGATGTATCCGCAAAGCGACACCCCGACCTGGGACGCCGACACCACCACGCCCACACCGTCGCTGGATGGCAGCGCCATCGACGCGCCGCTCCCTACTCCGCCCAGCCGCCCGCGCCCCTGGGGACTGCGGCTGGAACAGAACCTCGCCAGCGGCACGCCGGCGCGCAGCGTGCTGCGGCTACGCCGGCAATACAACTGCTTCTGGGTGACGTTCTAGCGGCGTCTGCGTGGCATCGGGGCTGCGCGCGCAACCACCGCTGGATCGCTGTACGCCGCGGCAGGTAGCGAGGGCATTGCGCTGGCGGTTCGGCGGTCAGACGCTGCGGTGCACTCATTGCGGCCAGAGCGCGCGGATCGCCGCGATGCCCTGGCCGCCATGCGAGCGCGCCTTCCGCACATCTTCGATCTGCATGCCGCCGAGCGCGTAGATCGGCAGCGAGACCTGTTCGCGCAAGGTCTCGAAACCGTCCCAGCCGATGGGTGTGGCGCCCGGATGCGATGCGGTCGCCTGCACCGGGCCCAGCACCGCGAAGTCGCAGCCGATCCGTTGGGCGTGGCGCAAGTCGTCCAAGCCATGACATGACGCAGCCACGAGTTGCTCTGCGGGCAGCGGGCGTTCCTGCAAACCGGCCAGCTGCTCCGATCCCAGATGCACGCCGATACCAAGATCCGCGGCCTGGGCGATATCGCGATTGAGCAACAGTTGCGCACGCGCGCGGCCACGCAAGCGCATCGCCTGCTGCAACAGCGCCTGCCAACGCGCAGGCGCAAGCTGCCGCGCACGTAGCTGGATCCGCGTGATCCCGTTGTGCAATGCGAGCTCCAGGCCCTCCAGCCAGCGCGCGTCGTCCTCCGGTTCGGGCGTGATCAGGTAACGGTCGGGCTGACGTAGCGCGCCCACCACCGGCACGTCGGCCGGCGGCATCGAATAACGCGCCAGCTTGTCTGCCGCCACCCAGGTCATGGCCTGCCCTTCGCGGCCGCGCGGGCTGCCTTTCCAGCTCGTGATATGACGCACTTCCAGGCGCAGCCGCTTGTCCGGATAGAGCTGCGGCACATCCATCACCCAATCGCCCACCTGCGCCTCGATGCCGAGCTCTTCGTTGAGCTCGCGCACCAGCGCTTGTTCGGAGGTCTCGCCAGGCTCGCGCTTGCCGCCCGGAAATTCCCACAGGCCAGGCATGTCGCGAGTTTCGGTGCGGCGGGTGAGCAGGATGCGCCCGCGTGGGTCGGTGATCACGCCGGCAACGACGTGAATGGATCGAAGAGAATCAGGCATGGCTGCAAGAGTGCCGCGAGTGGGCCGTTCGGCGCAATGAGGCCGGGACGCGGGATTCGGGATTGGCTAACGCAGGCGTTGCACAGGTATCGCCAATACCAATGCCGAATCCCAAAGTCCTAATCTCCGCCTCAGCGGCGAACCAACGCCGCACTTACCGCCCAACTCCCCGACTAGCAAAAAACTATCGCCGTATTCCGAAAGCAAAGCCCCCTTGGTAAGGGGGGCGCGCCGAAGGCGCAGGGGATCGGAAGCAGCACCGTGAGCCCGCTATCCGCAACGCGGATAGCGGGTGAGCAGCCCGCAAAGCGGGCTGCTCCACGGTCAACTCAGCATCAGCTGAGTTGACCGTGGCAGTGCTTGTACTTCTTGCCGCTGCCGCAGGGGCATGGGTCGTTGCGGCCCACCTTGGGTTCGTCGCGAGTGACCTGCGAGACCGGGACCGGCGCGTTGCCGCCCTGCATCTGCTCCACTTCCTCGTCGGCACCGTAGCCGCCCGCCTCCTGGTGCTGGAATTGCGAGGCCATCAAGCGCGCCTGCGCCTGCAGCCGTTCCTGCTCTTCCAGTTCGGCCACTTCTTCTTCGCTGCGAATGCGCACGCGCGCCAGCAAATTGATCACCTCGCGCTGGACGTTCTCCAGCATCTCGGAGAACAGCTCGAAGGCTTCCTTCTTGTATTCCTGCTTGGGCTGCTTCTGCGCATAACCGCGCAGATAGATGCCCTGGCGCAGGTAATCCATCTTGGCAAGATGCTCCTTCCAGCCCTGGTCCAGCACGGTCAGCATCACGTGCTTTTCCAGCGCGCGCATGGTGTCCGCGCCGATGGCGGCCTCCTTCTCGGCGAAGTGCGCATCCACCGCTGTCTGCACCTTGGCAGCGATCTGCTCGGCATCGATTTCTTCCTGCGCGCGCACCATGTCTGTCAGCGACAAGGTCATGCCCAGCTCCGACTCCAGCGTGGCCTCCAGGCCCTTCAGGTCCCACTGTTCGTCGACCGAATTGGGCGGCACGAAGCGTGCGACCAGGTCGTAGATCACATCGCCGCGAATGCCGTCGACATTGTCCTTGACCGACTCGGCGTCCAGCAATTCGTCGCGCTGTGCGTAGATCACCTTGCGCTGGTCGTTGTTGACGTCGTCGAAATCCAGCAGGTTCTTGCGAATGTCGAAATTATGCGCTTCCACCTTGCGCTGCGCCTTTTCGATCTGCCGGCTGACCAGGCGATCTTCAATGACGTCGTCTTCCTTCATGCCCATCATGCGCATCGCCTTCTGGACCCAGTCCGAGGCGAAGATGCGCATCAGATTGTCTTCCAGCGACAGATAGAAGCGCGACGAACCCGGGTCGCCCTGACGACCGGCGCGGCCGCGCAGCTGGTTGTCGATACGCCGCGATTCGTGGCGTTCGGTACCGATGATGTGCAGGCCGCCAGCCGCCTTGACCGCGTCATGACGACGCTGCCAGTCGGTCTTGATCTTGAAGCGCGCGTCTTCGGTGGCGTCTTCGCCGAGGGCGTGATACTCCGATTCCAGCGAACCGCCCAGCACGATATCGGTACCACGACCGGCCATATTGGTGGCGATGGTCACCGCGCCAGGCTGGCCGGCGTTGGCCACGATGGTGGCCTCGCGCTCGTGCTGCTTGGCGTTGAGCACTTCGTGCTTCACCCCGGCCTTGCGCAGATGCTCGGACAGCATCTCCGAGGTCTCGATCGAGGTGGTACCCACCAGCACCGGCTGGCCGCGCTTGGCGCAGTCTTCGATGTCGGCCAGCACCGCATTGAACTTGCCCTTGCGGTTGAGGAACACCTGGTCCGGATGATCCTTACGCACGGTCGGGCGGTTGGTCGGAATCACCACCACTTCCAGGCCGTAGATGCTCTGGAATTCGTAGGCTTCGGTATCGGCCGTACCGGTCATGCCGGACAGCTTCTTGTACATGCGGAACAGGTTCTGGAAGGTGATGCTGGCCAGGGTCTGGTTCTCGCGCTGTACCGGCACGCCTTCCTTCGCTTCGACCGCCTGATGCAGGCCGTCCGACCAGCGACGCCCGGACAGCGTACGGCCGGTGAATTCGTCCACGATCACCACTTCGCCATCGCGCACGATGTAATCCACATCGCGCTGATAGATGGCATGCGCGCGCAGCGCCGCGTTGAGGTGGTGCACCACGCTCAGGTTCTGCGCGGCATACAGCCCGTCTTCGGCGTTTTCCAGGATGCCGGCCTGCAACAGCAACTCTTCGGCGTGGCCCATGCCCGCCTCGGACAGATGCACCTGCTTGCCCTTTTCGTCGATCCAGAAATCGCCTTCGCCTTCTTCGCTTTCCTGCCGGGTCAGCTGCGGCACGATGCGATTGACGCGGATGTACAGCTCCGGCGACTCGTCGGCCGGGCCGGAGATGATCAGCGGGGTGCGTGCTTCGTCGATCAGGATCGAGTCGACCTCGTCGACGATCGCGTAATGCAGGGTGCGCTGGTAACGGTCGGCGCGCGACAGCGCCATGTTGTCGCGCAGGTAATCGAAGCCGAATTCGTTATTGGTGCCGTAGGTGATGTCCGCGCCGTAGGCCTCGCGCTTGTCGCTGTGCGGCATGCCCGGATACACCACGCCCACGCTCAGGCCCAGCCAGTTGTACAGCTTGCCCATCTGCGCAGCGTCGCGGCGCGCCAGGTAGTCGTTGACCGTAACCACATGCACGCCCTCGCCCTGCAGCGCGTTGAGGTACACCGGCAGCGTGGCCACCAGGGTCTTGCCTTCGCCGGTGCGCATCTCGGCGATCTTGCCCAGGTGCAACACCATGCCGCCGATCAGCTGCACATCGTAATGGCGCATGCCCAGCACGCGTCGGCTGGCCTCGCGGCATACCGCGAAGGCTTCGGGAAGAATCTTGTCCAGGGACTCGCCGGCGGCAAGCCGCTGCTTGAACTCCGGAGTCTTGGCTTGCAGCTCGGCGTCGGAGAGCTTCTCGATCGTCGGCTCCAGCGCATTGATCTGGGTGACGAGGCGGTTGAGCTGGCGCAGCTGGCGTTCGTTACGACTGCCAAAGACACGGGTAAGCAGACTGTTGATCATTGAAGAAACCGGTTGAAAAGGAACGGTTTGACCGACGCCGGTCCCCACAGACCCGACCGCCGTAAACGAAACAGGGCGCACTGCGCCCTGTCGATGGCAACACCCTATTGTAGCTTGGGGCGGGCCTTCACGAATCAAGCGCGGCCCGCGCCCTCGTCAACCACGCCCCTGACGTCCCACCGGCGTGGTTTCCCCCAGGAATTTGCGCGGATTGACCACGCGCCCGTCCGCCCACACCTCGAAATGCACGTGTGCACCGGTGGAGCGGCCGCTGGAACCGGCACGGGCGACCTGCTGGCCGGCGCGCACCAGATCGCCCACCTTCACCACCAGGCGCGAGTTGTGCGCGTAGCGGGTCACATAGCCGTTGCCGTGATCCACTTCGACCACGTTGCCGTAACCGCCGCGTACGCCGGCGTAGCTGACCACGCCATCGGCAACCGACAGCACCGGGTCGCCCACGTTGGCATGGAAGTCCACGCCCTTGTGGAAGGCCGAACCGCCGTCGAACGGGTCGGCGCGACCGCCGAAACCGGAGGTGATGTAGGTGTTGCGGATCGGCATCCGCGAGGGCACCGAATTCTGCTCCAGCTGATGATCGAACATCAGCGAGGCCAACACGTTCAATTGCTGGCCCGAGGCGGAGAACTGCTGCTCCACCTGCCCTAGCGTTTCCTTGAAGTCTTGCACCGGCATGTCGCTGACCGGCTCATCGCCGCCACCGACGCCGACCGGCTCGTCGAAGTCGAACTCGCCGTCCTTCAACTTGCCCATTTCGGTGAGGCGCTCGCCCAACGCGTTGAGGCGGGTGGCCTGCGCCTGCAGCTCGCCCAGACGGGCGGCCAGCGCATTGACCTGCGCCTGCGAGGCGCGCTGCGCCTGGGCCAGCTCGACCTGCTGCTGCGCAACCTTGGCCTGCAGCGCCGAATTGGTCACCATGCCCGTGGCGGTGCTTGCACCGACGCCGATCAACATGCCCAGGCCCAGCACCGCGCCAAGCACCACCATCGGTCGATCCGCTGCAAAGTCCTGGAACTGTCGGGCCACACGCTGCGCCCGGGTCTGCCGCGATTTGATTACAACTTTGTTCAACGCCATATGAGTGTCATGTCCAAGCCCAAGTCCAACGCACGCAACCCTTCCACTCCACAACCGGCCATCGAGGCCGCGCTGGGGGAAAAGGCTGGCGACCCCTTGCGCCGAGCCTTGTGGCTCGATGCGCTGGACCGGCAGTTGCGCCCCCTGTTACCACCTCATGTGTCCACCCGTTGCCGGTTGGCCAATGTCCGAGGCGAACAGCTCGTTTTTCTGGTGGATTCGCCGGTCTGGCACGCCAAGGTGCGGCTTGCCGAAACCCAAATCCTGGATGCCGCCCGATCCGTCGGACTGAAGGCCACCGCGGTGACCGTCAAGACCGCAACCGTGCCGCTGCATTCCCCAACGCAGCAGAACCGCGACCGTCCCAAACCTGTATCCGAGGCGACGCACAAAGGCTTGCGCGACGCGTTGGCTTCTCTGCAGGACGTCTTACCGACCAAACGGTGAAGCCTCGCCGCCCATCCGGGGCGGCCGCCAGTGCGTGAAAGAGTTGCGAAGACCGCACATGACCCGACGCATCCTAGCGGGCATGTGGCCCGCAGGAGTTAGAGAAGCCTTAAATAAATGTTAAGAACGGGCCGGAAATACGACCGGGTTCACACTTCGAACGCCAACCAGGGCATTCCCTGAGATCAAGCGTAGACAGGGCTGGCGTAGGTCACCGGCGGCTGCTCGGTGCCTTCCGGGAAGCTGACCCATTCCCAGGCGGCCTGGTCGGCCAACAGCGCACGCACCAGTTTGTTGTTGAGGGCATGGCCGGATTTGAAGCCTTCATAGGCGCCGAGGATGGCGCCGCCAGCCAGATACAGGTCGCCGATGGCGTCCAGAATCTTGTGCCGGACGAATTCGTTGGTGTAGCGCAGGCCGTCTTCGTTGAGCACGCGGAACTCGTCCAGCACGATGGCGTTGTCCATCGAGCCGCCCAGGCCCAGATTGCGCTCGCGCATGTACTCCAGGTCGCGCATGAAACCGAAGGTGCGCGCGCGCGAGATTTCCTTGACGTAGGCCGAGGTGGAAAACTCGATTTCCTGGCGCGACTGCTTGGCCGGAATCATCGGGTGATTGAATTCGATGGTGAAGCCGAGCTTGTAGCCCTCGTAGGGCTCAAAGCGGGCCACCTTGTCGCCGTCGCGCACTTCCACGGTCTGCCTGATCCGGATGAAGCGCTTGGGCTTGTTCTGTTCGACGATGCCTGCCGACTGCAGCAGGAACACGAACGGGCCGGACGAGCCATCCATGATCGGCAACTCGGCCGAGGACAGTTCGACGATGACGTTGTCCACACCCAGGCCCGCCAATGCGGACATCAGATGTTCGACGGTCTGGATCTTGGCGCCGTTGCAGGTCAGCCCGGTGCACAGCGTGGTCTCGGTGACCAGTTCGGCATCTGCGGGGACTTCGACGACCGGTTCCAGGTCCACCCGTCGGAACACCACGCCATGATCGACCGGAGCCGGCCGTAACGTCATGTACACCTTGTCGCCGCTGTGCAGGCCGACGCCGGTGGCGCGAATGGTGTTCTTGAGAGTGCGTTGCTGGGTCATATGCGAAGTCTGGATGAACAATGCAGACAGACGCTGAACCGACTGTCTAATCCGCTGAGATTATCCGAATTTTAACAAGTCGCGCGTGACGGCAACCGTAATCAGTCAGTCACGCGATGACAAAAGCTGCTGGGTCGGCCCCGACCCGGCAGAAATGACATGACATGGCAGTGCAACCCGAAGCGGGCTTCGGGCAGGGCGGGCTGCGCCACCGTAGCGACGCAGCCGGCGCTCCTCAGTCGGCCTGGCGGCGCAAGAACGCCGGGATATCCAGGTAATCGTTGGGCAGGTCTGCCGCCGGTGTCGAGGAGCCACCGCTGTTGTGGCTGCCGCTGCCGACCGAGTCGCTGCTCGGACGACGCAGGCCCAGCCCCATGCTGCCGCCGACCGCCTTGGAGACCGCGTCGCCGCTGGTGGTGTCGAAGTCGCCGAATTCCGGCTGGCCGGTGGTGGCATTGCGCACCAGCTTGATCGGTGCACGCTGATCCGGACGCTGGGTCTGACGGGCAACCGCACGGTTCAGGCCGGTGGCCACCACGGTCACGCGCACTTCGTCCTGCATGTCCGGGTCGAGTACGGTACCGACGACCACGGTGGCATCTTCCGACGCGAAGGCTTCGATGGTGCGGCCGATCTCGTCGAACTCGGACATGGTGAAGTCCGGGCCGGCGGTGATGTTGACCAGGATGCCATTGGCACCGGCCAGGTTCACATCGTCCAGCAGCGGGTTCTGGATGGCGGCTTCGGCAGCGGCCTGCGCGCGATCATCGCCGCGTGCCGAACCGGTGCCCATCATGGCCAGACCCATTTCCGACATCACGGTGCGCACGTCGGCGAAGTCGACGTTGATCAGGCCGGGGCGCACGATCAGGTCGGCGATGCCCTGCACGGCGCCCTGCAGCACGTCATTGGCTGCGCGGAACGCCTGGATCATAGTGGCGTTGCGGCCCAGCACGGTGATCAGCTTTTCATTGGGGATGGTGATCAGCGAGTCGCAATGCTGGCTCAGTTCCTCGATGCCCTTCAGCGCCACCTGCATGCGACGACGGCCTTCGAACGGGAATGGCTTGGTGACCACGGCCACGGTCAGGATGCCCATCTCCTTGGCCAGCTGCGCCACCACCGGTGCGGCGCCGGTGCCGGTGCCGCCGCCCATGCCGGCGGTGATGAAGACCATGTCCGCACCCTGCAGCGCGTCCATGATGCGCTCGCGATCTTCCAGCGCAGCCTGACGGCCGACTTCCGGATTGGCGCCTGCGCCCAGGCCCTTGGTGACGTTGGTGCCGAGCTGCAGCTGCAGCTTGGCGCCGCAGTTCTTGATCGCCTGCGAGTCGGTGTTGGCGGTGATGAATTCCACGCCATCGACGTTGGTGTTGACCATGTGCGCGACGGCATTGCCACCGCCGCCGCCGACGCCAACCACCTTGATGACCGCGTTGGGAGCCATTTTTTCAATCAGTTCGAAATGTGCCATGTCAGTGTCCTCTTGAGCCGGGATTGGGAAATGGGGATTGGGGAGTCGCAAAAGCGCTGGTCCCTGCCCCACTCCGCATCACGGCGAGTGTTGTTGTTTGAAAGTCGGGATTCGTGTGCCTGGGCCATGGATGCGCTGTTGCGCTCTACGACTCACCGCACCTACTCCTCGACGCAATGCCTGCAAAAAATTTTACCGCCTACCCGCTCGCCGCTCTCCACTTAATCGTTGCTGCCACTCTGCTTTTCTTTCGCTCTTGCCAATCCCGAATCCCGAATTCCCAATCCCGGCGCCTCAGAATTCCCCGCGATACCAATTCTTCAATTTCTTGAACAGGCTGCCTGCGCGCCCGGTCGGAATCGATGGCCGGCGCGGGTGTTCGATCTGGCTGCCCATCAGCAACAGGCCAACGCCGGAGGCGTGCACCGGGTTGCCGACGACTTCGCCCAGGCCGGTGACGTGCTGCGGGATGCCCACGCGCACCGGCATCTGCAGCATTTCTTCGGCCAGTTCCACCACGCCTTCCATCTTCGAGGCGCCGCCGGTGAGCACCATGCCGGCGCGCACCATTTCCTCGAAACCGGAGCGGCGCAGTTCGGCCTGCACCATCTCGAAGATTTCTTCGTAACGGCCCTGTACTGCCTGCGCGAGTGCGTGGCGCGGCATGCGTCGCGGCGGGCGGTCGCCCACCGAGGGCACCTGGATGCTTTCTTCGGCGGTGGCCAGCTGCGCCAGCGCGCAGGCGTAGCGGACCTTGATCTGCTCGGCTTCCGGCGTGGGCGTGCGCAGCATGTGCGCGATGTCGTTGGTGACGTGGTCGCCGGCGATCGGCAACGAAGCGGTGTGGCAGATCGCGCCTTGCACGTACACCGCCAGATCGGTGGTGCCGGCGCCGATATCCACCAGCACCACGCCCAGCTCGCGTTCGTCGGCGGTCAACACCGCCACCGACGATGCCAGCGACGACAGCACCAGATCGTCGACCTGCAGGCCGCACTTCTGTACGCACTTGGTGATGTTGGCCGCCGCCGACTGCGCGCACACCACCAGGTGCGCATGCACCTCCAGGCGCACGCCGGTCATGCCGACCGGGTTGCGGATGCCTTCCTGCGAATCGTCCAGCACGTACTCGCGCGGAATCGCATGCAGGATGCGCTGATCGGCCGGAATGGCCACGGCCTTGGCGGCATCGAGCACGCGCTCCAGATCGCTCCAGGTCACTTCGCCATCGCGGATCGGCACGATGCCGGGGGAGTTCTTGCACTGCACGTGGTTGCCGGAAATCGAGGCGTACACCGAGCGGATCTCGCAGCCGGCCATCAGCTCGGCCTCTTCCACCGCGCGCTGGATCGACTGCACGGTGGATTCGATATCCACCACCACGCCGCGCTTGAGACCGCGCGATTCATGCGAACCGATGCCAATCACTTCGATCGGATTGCCGGGCGAGTATTCGCCGACCAGCGCGACGACCTTGGAGGTGCCGATGTCCAGTCCAACGATGAGGGATTTGTCGCCTTTGCGGTTCATGTCTTAAAGCCGGGATTCGAGATTCGGGATTCGGGATTGGGAGAACGCGGGAGAGCCAGGGCGACGGGAGGTCCAGAAGATGCTGCGCGATGCCGGGGCTGCGCTTTTTCCAATCCCGAATCCCCACTCTCCAATCCCCGCCGTTCAACGGTAAATCCGTTGGTGTAGCGCAAGTCGGCGCGGGCGATCGGGCGCAGTGGGTCGGACAGCTGCGGCAGCACGCGTGCGAAGCGCTGCAGCCGTGCGCGTGCATCGTCGCGGCCGACCACGATCTGTACGCCATTGCTCAGCCCTAGCGACCAGCTGCCGCGCGCGTCCATCTCAAGGCGCTCCACATCCAGCCCGGTCGGTGCGAACAGGGCGCGTGATTCGTTGTACAGCGCCACCACATCCTGGGTCTTGCTGTCCGGACCACCCAGCTGCGGCAACTTGAAATCCTTCAACAGCGGCGGGGTGCGAAACAGCCGGCCCTGCTCGGACAGCATGCGGTCGGTACCCCAGCGCGCGAACGGCTTGTGCTCGGTCACATGCACTTCCAGCACATCTGGCCAGCGCTTGCGCACCTGCGCACTTTCCACCCACGGCAAACGCGCGATGGCATCCTGCGCCTGCTGCAGTTTCACCGCGAAAAAGCCGGCACGCGCATACGGCAACACCACTGCACGCAACTCTTCGGCCGGCACCCGCTTGAAGTCGCCGGACACACGCAACTTCGCCAACGGCCAGCGCTCGGCACCCACCCAGCCATTGAGCACAGCCACCACCGGCAGCGCGACCAACGCCAGCGCGAGCAACCAGGCCAGGATGCGCAGGGTGGCGTTCATGGGCGCGCTCCGCGCGCGGGAATTGGGAATCGGGAATAGGGAATCGCAACGGCAACAGCGCATCCGCTGTTACCCATTCCCGATTCACGATTCACGATTCCCGGCGTCACAGCGTCTGCTCCAGCACGCGCCAGACCAGCGTTTCGAAATCGATGCCGAGCTGGCTGGCAGCCTTGGGCACCAGCGAGTGGCTGGTCATGCCGGGAGCGGTGTTGACTTCGAGCAGATACAGCTGGCCACTGCTGCCATCACGCATCACGTCCACGCGGCCCCAGCCACGGCAGCCGGCCGCGTGGAAAGCGTCCAGCGCGAGTTGGCGGATCTGCGCTTCAGCCTCGCCTTCCAGCCCCGGGCACAGGTACTGCGTGTCTTCGGCGATGTACTTGGCGTTGTAGTCGTACCACTGGCCCTTGGGCACGATGCGGATCGACGGCAATGCGGTGTCGCCGAGCACGGCCACGGTGAGTTCGTCGCCTTCGATCAGTTGCTCCATCAACAGCGCGCCGTCGTAGCGCGCCGCCAGGGTCACCGCTTCTTCGAGCTGTGCCTGGTCGAACACGCGGCTGACGCCGACGCTGGAACCTTCATTGGCCGGCTTGACGATGATCGGCAACCCGATCTGGCGTGCAGCGGCATGAATGTCCTCTGCGCTCGCGCCGGCGGCCAGCCGCGCATAGCGCGGCGTCGACAGGCCCAGCGACAACCACACCTGCTTGGTGCGGATCTTGTCCATGCTCAGCGCCGAACCCAGCACATCCGAGCCGGTATATGGCACGCCGAAGGCTTCCATCAGGCCCTGCACGATGCCGTCTTCGCCGCCGCCGTTATGTCCGTGCAGCACGTTGAACACCCGATCGAACTGCTGCGCGACCAATGCCTTGGCCAACGCCGCAATGCCATCCACCGGCTGCGCATCGACGCCGCGTGCGCGTAGCGCTTCCAGCACGTTGCTGCCGGAATTCAACGACACCTCGCGCTCGGACGAGGTGCCGCCGAGCAGCACGGCGACACGGCCAAAGGTTGCCGGATCGCTGGTGCGGGCGTTGCCGACCAACGCGCTCATGCCTGCTCTCCGACAAACCCGTTGTTGATGATGTGCTGGGCCACATAACCGATATCGCCGGCGCCCATCATCAACAGCAGATCGCCGTCTTGCAGGACGTCCGGCAACACTTCGGCTAGACCGGCAATCTGGCCGACCACCACCGGTTCGCTGCGGCCGCGCGCACGGATGGCGCGCGCCAGTGCGCGCGAGTCGGCACCCGGAATCAGCGCTTCGCCGGCGGGGTAGACCTCGCTCAGCACCAATGCGTCGACAGTGCTGAGCACTGCGGCAAAGGCATCGAACTGATCGCGGGTGCGGCTATAGCGGTGCGGCTGGAAGGCGACGACCAGACGCTTGTCCGGCCAGCCGCCACGTGCTGCAGCGAACACGGCTTCGAGTTCGCGCGGGTGATGGCCGTAATCGTCGACCACGCGCACGCGCGCGCCTGTGCCGGTGGTGACTTCGCCCAGATCGTTGAACCGACGGCCGATGCCGGCAAAGTTTTCCAGCGCGCGCGCAATGGTGTCCGGCGCCACGCCGAGCTGCCAGCCGATTGCGGCAGCCGCCAGCGCATTGAGCACGTTGTGGCGGCCCGGCAGTGCAAGCGTCACCGGCGTGGTGGTGCCTTCGGGCAGGCGCAGCGTAAAGCGCATGCGCGGGCCGTCCTGCACCACATCTTCGGCGCGCACGTCGGCGTTTTCGCTCATGCCGTAGCTCATCACGTGGCGCGGCGTCTTGCCGGCCAGTGCAGCCACTTCCGGGTCGTCGATGCACAGCAACGCCAGGCCGTAGAACGGCAGGCGCTGCAGGAATTCGGCGAATGCGGCCTGCACGCGGGCGAAATCGTTGCCGTAGTTTTCCAGGTGATCCGCATCGATGTTGGTGATGACCGCCATCAACGGATTCAGGCGCAGGAAGCTGCCATCGCTCTCGTCGGCTTCGGCCACCAGCCATTGGCCGCCACCGAGCTTGGCGTTGGCGCCTGCGGCCAGCAGTTGGCCACCGATCACGAACGTCGGGTCCAACCCGCCTTCGCTCAGCACCGCAGCCGCCAGGCTGGTGGTGGTGGTCTTGCCGTGCGTGCCGGCCACCGCAATGCCGCGACGGAAACGCATCAGCTCGGCCAGCATCGCCGCGCGCGGCATGATCGGAATACGCTGGCTGCGCGCTTCCATCAGCTCGGGGTTGTCTTCGCGGATGGCGCTGGACACCACCACGCAATCGGTGCCCAGCACGTTGGCCGCCGAATGGCCGCGCATCACGCGCGCACCCAGCTTGGCCAGCCGGCGCGTGGCCGCGTTGTCGGCGTTGTCCGAGCCGGACACTTCATAGCCCAGCGTGAGCATCACCTCGGCAATGCCGCTCATGCCGGTTCCGCCGATGCCGACGAAATGCACGCGCGGGAACGCACGCACCAGATCGCCACTGTCTTGCAGACGGCGGATCACGCTGCACCTCCTGCGGTGGCGCAAATCGGGAATCGGGAATCGGGAATCGTATGGAGCTGAGCGCCAGCGGCGACGGATGCTTGGTCGGTGCGCTTGTCTGCGTGCATCAAGATGTGTTCCTGCGTTTGTTCTGAGCTCTGCCCATTCCCCATTCCCGATTCACCACTCCCGGCTTCTTGCAGAATGATGTCGGCGATGCGCTCGGCGGCGTCCGGCTTGGCCAGGGTGCGGGCGGCGATGGCCATCGACAGGCGCCGGGCCGGGTCGGCGAGCAGGGTCTGCAGCACCTGCTGCAAGTGCACTGCCAGGCTGTCGTCCTGCTTGAGCAGCACGGCGGCGTTGGCGCCGACCAGGTATTGGGCATTGCGGGTTTGATGGTCGTCGACGGCGGCGGCAAATGGCACCAGCACGCTGCCGACACCGGCGGCGCACAGTTCGGCCAGGGTGGACGCGCCGGCGCGGCACACCACCAGATCTGCCCAGGCATAGGCAGCGGCCATGTCGGCGATGAAGGGTTCGACGCTGGCGTTGACGCCTGCCTGTGCATAGGCCGCTTCGGCCTCGGCGCGCAGCTTTTCGCCGCACTGATGGCGCACCTCGATCGCCGGATGGCCGAGTGCGACCAGCGCAGCCGGCAGCGCCTGATTCAACACGCGCGCGCCCTGGCTGCCGCCCAGCACCAGCACGCGTACCGGGCCGGTGCGACCGACCAAACGATCGGCCGGCGCAGGCAATGCGGCGATCTCCGCGCGCACCGGGTTGCCCACTGCTTCTTCGCCAGCGAAGCTGCCCGGAAAACCGGTCAGCACGCGGCGCGCGAAACGCGACAACACCTTGTTGGTCATGCCGGGTGCGCGATTCTGTTCGTGCACCAGCAATGGCGCACCGAGCAGGCGCGCGGCCAGGCCGCCCGGGCCGGCCGCAAAGCCGCCAAAGCTGATCACCGCACGCGGTTGGCGCTTGCGCAGCACGAAGCCGGCAGCGCGCACCGCGCGCATCACCCGCACCGGCGCACCGAGCAACTTCACCACGCCCTTGCCGCGCAAGCCGCTGATGGCCAGCGTATCGATGGGAATATCGTGCTGCGGCACCAGGCGGGTTTCCATGGCGCCATCGGCGCCCAGCCAGGTCACCGGCACGCCGCGCGCGCGCAGCACCTTGGCCACGGCCAAGCCCGGGAAGATGTGCCCGCCGGTGCCGCCGGCCAGAATCATGACCGGCCGCAGCACCGCAGATGGCTGTGCGTGCGTTTGCGCGGCATTGGCAGAAACGCTCACGCAATCCTCCCGAACGTCGGTTCCACACGCGGTTGCATGCGGCTGGTGCCGCGCAGGATGGCCGACGCCGGCGCTACGTAGGCGGCGGCAACCGGGGCGGCGGCCGGTGCGGGCGCGGCGGCAGTGTCGCGTTGCGGCCTGTGCGCAGGCGCGTACGCCGGCGGCACCGAATCGACCACCGGCTCGGCCGGCTCGGCTGACGAGCTGGCCGCGCCCTGCGGAGACAACTTGCTGCGCAGGCGCTCGGCGCGATCGGCCTCGTAGGACACCCGCAGCAGCACGCCCATCGCAAGACAGGTCATCAGCACCGACGAGCCGCCTGACGAAATCAGCGGCAGGGTCAGTCCCTTGGTCGGCAGGATGCCCAGGTTGACGCCGATCGACACGAAGCTCTGCATCGCGATCCACAGGCCGATGCCGAAAGCGATGTAGCCGGAGAAGTGCCGCTTCATTTCCACGCAGCGCATGCCCAGCCAGAAGGCGCGACCGACCAGCAGCGCATATAGCCCGATCACGCCGCACACGCCCACAAAGCCCAATTCCTCGGCGATCACCGAGAAGATGAAGTCGGTATGCGATTCGGGGAGATAGTTGAGCTTCTGTACCGAAGCGCCCAGGCCCACGCCGGTCCACTGGCCGCGGCCGATGGCCATCAGCGCGTTGGACAGCTGGTAACCGGAGCCCAGCTGATCTACCCACGGGTCCATGAAGGAGGTCACGCGCCGCATGCGGTACGGCTCGAAGATCACCAATGCCACCAGCGCCGGCAGCAACAGCAGGATCGGCAGGATGATGCGCCCGATCGGTGCACCGCCGAGCACGAGCATGCAGGCGGTCACGCTCAGCAGCAGCATCGAGGAGCCGAAGTCCGGCTGCAGCAGCAACAGGCCGACCAGGAAGCCGACCACGAATACCGGCTTGAGCATCGCCTGCCAGGTCGCGTTGACCTCGTCGCGGAAACGCACCAGATAGCTTGCCAGCCAGATGATGTAGAACACCTTCACCGATTCGACCACCTGGAACCGCGACACGCCCAGGTTGATCCAGCGCTTGGCGCCATTGACGGTGCTGCCCAGGCCAGGCACGAACACCACCACGAGCAGCACAAAGCAGGCCAGCAACAACATCTGGTTGTGCTGTTCGATGGTCTTCAGCTCGGTGCGCATCGCCCAGAATGCCAGCGCGATGCCGCCCCCCAGGAACAGCAGGTGGCGGGTCAGGTAGTAGAACGGGCTGGCTTCCAGCTCGATCGAACTGGACGCCACCATCACCACACCCAGCGACGCGAGCGTGACTGCGGCCCCGAGCAGCCACGGGTCGTAGCGGCCGCCGATGGCGTCCAGTCGTGTGGCCTGGCGGGACATGTCGTTCATCAGCGCACCTTCAACGTGGCAAGGCCGATCAGCACCAGCACCACCGAAATGATCCAGAAGCGCACGATCACGCGCGGCTCCGGCCAACCCTTGAGCTCGAAATGATGGTGGATCGGCGCCATGCGGAACACGCGCTTGCCGGTCAGCTTGAAGCTGGCCACCTGGATCATCACCGACAGCGTTTCGATCACGAACACGCCGCCCATGATCACCAGCACCATCTCCTGACGCACGATCACCGCGATGGTGCCGAGCACCGCGCCCAGCGACAGCGCGCCGATGTCGCCCATGAACACCATCGCCGGGTAGGTGTTGAACCACAAAAAGCCCAAGCCTGCCCCCGCAATCGCCGAGCAGATGATGATCAGCTCGCCGGCACCTGGAATCAGCGGAATTTTCAGGTATTCGGCGAACACCACGTTGCCCGACGCATACGCGAACACGCCCAGCGCGCAGGCCACCAGCACGGTCGGCATGATGGCCAATCCATCCAGGCCATCGGTGAGGTTCACCGCGTTGGAGAAGCCCACGATCCAGAAGTAGGCGATCACCACGAAGCTCACGCCGGCCAGCGGCAGCGCGATCGACTTGAACATCGGGATGTAGAACGTGATCGCCGCCGGCACGTCGGCGGTGTAGTACAGGAACAAGCCAGCGGCCAGACCGAAGATCGACTGCAGCAGATACTTCCAGCGCGACTTCAAACCATTGGGATCGCGTTTGACGATCTTGATCCAGTCGTCGTACCAGCCGATCGCACCGAAGCAGATCATGACCGCCAGCACCAACCACACGTAGCGGTTGCGCAGGTCGCCCCACAGCAGCACCGACAAGGTGACGGTGAGCAGGATCAGCGAACCGCCCATGGTCGGCGTGCCGGCCTTGGAAAAATGCGTTTGCGGGCCGTCCTGGCGGATCGGCTGGCCGCCCTTGAACTGGGCGAGCTTGCGGATCACCGCAGGGCCCATCCACAACGACAGGAACAGCGCCGTCAGCGCAGCCAAGATGCCGCGGAAGGTCAGATAGTTGAACAGCCCGAACAGGCTCTCCAGTTGCTGCAGCCAACGGGCCAGCTCAAGCAGCATGGGATGCGCCCTCCGCCGATGCGAGCAGCGCGGTGACGACGCGGTCCATCGCGCTACCGCGCGAGCCCTTCACCAGGATCGTGATGGGGGCGGCGCCGGAAAGAGCGGCCACAGACGGCGATTGCTGTTCTTGATTCACTGCATGTTCCTGCGTATTTCCTGATGCGTGTTGCTGCATTTGCTGTTGCTGGCTGGCGGCTCCGACCAGATCCGCCTGCAAGGCGTCGATCAACTCGGCATGCGTGGCGAACACGCGGCCACCTTCGCCGAATGCCTGCGCCGCGGCGGCGCTAAGTTCGCCCAGCGCGTACAGCCGCTGCAGCTTGGCCGCACGCGCGCGACGTCCCGCAGCGGCATGCAATGCGACGCCTTCGGCACCGAGTTCGCGCATGTCGCCCAGCACCAGCCAGCCTTCGCCCGGTGCCGCGGCCAAGGCGTCGATGGCCGCATCCAGCGAGCCCGGGTTGGCGTTGTAGCTGTCGTCGATCAGTACCGCGCCATTGGGCAAGGTCTGTGCGATCTGCCGGCCGGCGACCGGGCGCGCCTGCGCCAGACCGGCCGCGATCACCGGCAAGGCGATGCCGGCACCGAGTGCAAGGCCGGTTGCCGCCAGTGCGTTGAGCACGTTGTGGCGGCCCGGCAACGGCAGCGCAATCTGCGCTTCGCCCTGCGGCGTCACCAGGGTGAACTGCGCACCGCCAGGGTGCAGACGCAGTTGCCGCGCAGTGATCTCGGCACTGGCCTGCACGCCATAGCGCAGCACGCGACGTCCCTGCACCGGCTGGCTCTGCAACTGCTGTTCGAACCACATGCCGAAAGCGTCGTCGGCGTTGATCACCGCCACACCATCGGCGGGCAATGCGGCGTAGATGGCGCCCTTGGTCTGTGCGACGCCGAGCAAGCTGCCCAGGCGTTCCAGATGCGCGGGCGCGATGTTGTTGACCAGTGCCACATGCGGCTGCGCAATCTCGGTGAGATAGGCGATATCGCCCGGCTTGCCGGCGCCCATTTCGTAGATCGCAACGTCCGCATCGTCGGGCGCGGCAAGCACCGCCAGCGGCAGGCCGATCTCGTTGTTCCGGTTGCCCGGCGTGGCGTACACGGTGGTGCCATCCACGCGCCCGGCTTCCTGCAGGATCGACAGCAGCAGCGCCTTGACGCTGGTCTTACCGTTGGAGCCGGTCAGCGCGAGCACGCGCGTGGCACGGTCGCGCTGCATGCCGGCGGCGATGCGCGCCAACGCCAGCTCGGTGTTGTTCACCACCACCTGCGGCACGCTCAGCGCCGGCAGCAGGCGATCGACCAGCACACCGCTGGCGCCGCACGCCACCGCCTCGGCGGCGAAGTCGTGCCCATCGAAGCGCTCGCCGCGCAGCGCCACATACAGGCTGCCGTCGGCGAGCGTGCGGGTGTCGTTGCCGACCGCATCGATCATGGCGTCGTCGCCGTGCAGCTCGCCGCCGGCCCAATGGGCAATCAACGACAGGGGCGTGAGCTTCATGGGCGCACTCCCAACACGGTCCGCGGCAGCAGCGCCTGCGCCGCCACGAGGGCGTCGTCGAAGGCGTGCCGCACGCCGGCAACTTCCTGATACGGCTCGTGGCCCTTGCCGGCGATCAACACGATGTCCGATGGGCTGGCCATGCCGATGGCCTGATGGATCGCAGCGGCGCGGTCGCGCTGCACGATGGCCGCATCCGGTCGCGCGAAGCCGCGCAAAATATCGGCCACGATCGCATTGCCGTCTTCGCCACGCGGGTTGTCGTCGGTCACGATCGCCACGTCGGCCTTGAGCTCGGCGATCGCCGCCATCTGCGGGCGCTTGCCGGTGTCGCGCTCGCCACCGCAGCCGAACACGCAGATCAGGCGGTCCTGCGCATGCGAGCGCAGGCTGCTCAATGCCTGCTCCAGCGCATCGGGCGTATGTGCGTAATCGACCACCACCAACGGTGCGCCATGTGCGCCACCCAAGCGGTTCATGCGGCCATGGATGGGCTGCAACTGGCCGAGCACGCTGGCGATCTGCGCAGGCGCAAACTCCATCGCCCACAACGCGCCGGCCACGGCCAGCAGGTTATCCACGTTGAAACGGCCCAGCAGCGGCGAATGCACCGGATGCACCTGGCCCCGGATATTGAGCGCGAAATTGATGCCGTTGTGGTCCAGCTGCAGTGCCTGCGCGCTCACGCTGGCGTCGGCATGCGCGCGCGAGCTCACACCGATGGCGCGCAGCGCGGGATCGAGCGCCGCGAACAGGGTGTGGCCGAATGCATCGTCCAGGTTCACCACGGCCGCTTTCAACCCCGCGCGGGCGAACAGCTTGGCCTTCGCCGCGCCGTACTGCGCCATGTCGCCGTGGTAATCGAGATGGTCGCGGGTGAGATTGGTGAACACCGCCACGTCGAAATGCACCGCATCCACACGGCCCTGATCGAGCGCGTGCGAGCTGACTTCCATCGCCACGGCCTGCGCGCCGTCTTCGCGCAACTGCGCCAGCAAGGCATGCGTGGGCAACACCAGCGGTGTGGTGAATCCGGTCGGCACGGCCGCGCCATACAGGCCGACGCCCAAGGTGCCGAGCGTGCCGGTGGGCGTACCGAGCAGCGTCAATGCCTGCGCCAGCAGCTGCACGGTGGAGGTCTTGCCGTTGGTCCCGGTGACGCCGACCATGCGCATCGCCTGCGACGGCCGGCCATGGAATTGATCGGCCATCACGCTGAGGCGCGCGCGCAAACCGGGCACGGCAATCGCATCGGCCGGGACCGGCAATCCATCGGGAGCCGGCGGCTCGAACAACACCGCCGCTGCGCCATTGGCGCGCGCCTGTTCGACAAAGCCCAGACCATGCGCACCGAAACCGGCGATTGCCACGAATGCATCGCCCGGACGCACGGCACGGCTATCCATCACCAGCCCGGACACCTGCACGTCGTGCGTCAACGCCACGTCCGGCAGCAACTGCGAGAGCGCCATGGAGCGGATCACTGGCGGCTCTCCTGCAACGGCGCGGGCTGCGCTGGTGCGGCAGCCGGCGCAGGCGCCAGGGCGGTCGGGATGCCGGCAGAGACTTCATCCACCGGGTCCGGCACCAGCGCCGGGTCCGGATCGACCGACTGCGGTTTGACCACCGGCTGGCCGGTCTTGCCGGCAGCCTGTGCGGCCAGCCACGACTGGATATCGTCCGGCGGCACGTCCATCAAGCGCAGCGCGCCTTCCATCACGCGATGGAACACCGGCGCCGACACCAGGCCGCCGTAATACACCTTGCCTTGCGGATCGTTGATGACGATCACCGTGGCAAAGCGCGGGCGCGTGGCCGGCACCAGCCCGGCGAACAGGGCGTTGTAATGCCCGCGCTCGTAGCCGTTGGCGCCGTTCTTGCGCGCCGTGCCGGTCTTGCCGGCCACGTGGTACCCCAGAATTGCCGCACCCTTGGCGCCGCCCTGGGTCACCACGGTCTCCATCATGTCGATGACCTGACGCGCCACTTCCGGCGTGATCACCTGACGGGTTTCGTTGTGCTGGCCGCGCACGAAGGTCGGCGGGGTGAGCTTGCCGCCGTTGCCGAGCGTGGCGTACGCCTGCGCAATCTGCAGCGGCGTCACCGACAGGCCGTAGCCGTAGGACATCGTGGTCTTGGACGGGCCGCTCCAGCGCGCCGGCTGCAGCACCACGCCGGCCGATTCGCCGGGGAACCCGCTATGCGGCGCACTGCCGTAACCGAAGTTGCGGATCGACTGGTAGAAGGTCTGGTCCGGCACCTTGGCCGCGATCTTGGCCGCACCGATGTTCGAGCTGCGGGTGATCACGCCGGTGACGTTGAGCACGCCGTTGTTGCGCGGCACATCGCGAATGGTGAAGCGCCCCACCGACATGTAGCCGGGGTTGGTATCGATGACGGTGTCCTTGGTCACCACGCCGGCGGTCAGCGCGGTGGCCACGGTCAGCGGCTTCATCGTCGAACCCGGCTCGACCAGATCGGTGACCGCACGGTTGCGGCGGGCCGACGGATTGATGCCGGTGACCGAATTGGGGTTGTAGGTGGGCAGGTTGACCATCGCCAGCACTTCGCCGGTGGTCACGTCCATCACCACCATCGAACCGCCGGCCGCGTTGTTTTCGACCAAGGCATTGCGCAGTTCCTTGTAGGCAAGGAACTGGATGCGGCGGTCGATGCTCAGCGTCAGGTCCTTGCCCGGCTGCGCCGGACGCACCAGGTCCACGCTTTCCACGATGGCGCCGCGCGCATCGCGCACCACCTTCTTGGAACCGGGCTTGCCGCGCAGCCATTCGTCGAAAGCCAGCTCCAGGCCTTCCTGGCCACGGTCGTCGATGTTGGTGAAGCCCAGCACATGGGCCATCGCCTCGCCT
The DNA here is from genome assembly GCF_017746155.1 of Xanthomonas sp. D-36-1. Lineage (NCBI taxonomy): Bacteria > Pseudomonadati > Pseudomonadota > Gammaproteobacteria > Lysobacterales > Lysobacteraceae > Xanthomonas > Xanthomonas sp. D-36-1. Next base: position 21,395 of record NZ_JAGHWR010000003.1, on the reverse strand, counting down.
TGCGGATAGAAGCGACGGAACTCGCGCTGCGAGAACACGCCAGGAATCTTCAGATCGACAATCGCATGCGCCTTGTCCGGATTGATCCGGCGCTGCAGGTACATGAATTCCTTGCCGGCCTTCTGTGCCAGCTTGGCGTTCAAATCGTCCAGCGGCTGCCCCAGCGCTTTTGCCAGCTCGGGAATGCGGTCCGGGTTGCGCAGCAGTTCCTGCGGATTGACCCAGATCGATTCCACCGGCGTGGACACCGCCAGCGGCTCGCCGTTGCGGTCGGTGATCATGCCGCGCGAGGTGGCGATGGGCAGTTCGCGCAGGTAACGCGCTTCGCCCTGACGCTGGTAAAAATCGCGATTGACCAGCTGCACGTAGGCCGCGCGCCCGATCAGCGTCACCGAGCACAGGCCGAGCGCGATACCAACCAGGGTCAGGCGACCACGGAGATTGAAATTGCTACGGGGACGGTTGCGGCCGGTTTTCATGGCGCACCTCCGTGTGCGCCACCCTGCGGGCAGCTGCGCTGTGCAAAACGGCTGTCCTGCCGTTTTGTCATGGCGGCACCTGCAGAAGCGCCACCCTGTGGGCGGCTGCGCCGTGCAAAACGGCTGTCCTGCCGTTTTGTCATGGGCGCACCTGCATAAGCGCCACCCTGCGGGCGGCTGCGCCGTGCAAAACGGCTGTCTTGCCGCATGCTCATGGGCGCACCACCACGATGTCGTTGGTCTCCGGGAACTTCATCCCGATGCGCGCACGCGCGACCTGGTCGACCCGGTTGCTTTCCGCCCACGTGGCCTGCTCCAGCTGCAGCCGGCCGAATTCGATATTCAATTCGTCGCGTGTGTGTTCGAGCTTGGACAACTGCACGAACAGCTTGCGATGCATGTGGCGCATGTACACCACACCGATCGCCGAGGCGATGCTGCAGGCAAGCAGCACGACGAGCAGCAAGCGGCTCATTGGGCGTCTCCTGGAGACGCCGGGATTGGGGATTGGGGATTGGGGATTCGCGCAGAGCACCTCTCCAACCCCGAATCCTGAATCCCGAATCCCAGCTTTTCAGCCACCCGCAATACCGCGCTGCGTGCGCGCGGGTTGACGTGCAATTCGGCGTCGTCGGCCTTGATCGCGCCGCTCACCAGTTGCAGCGTGGCAACGAACGGCTGGGCTTCGGGCAAGCGGCGGTTGCTCGGCGGCGCCTTGGCGTAACGAGCCATGAATTGTTTGACGATGCGGTCTTCCAGCGAGTGGAAGCTGATCACCGCTAGACGGCCGCCCGGCTTGAGCGCGCCCAGGGCGGCATCCAGCCCGGCTTCCAGATCGGCCAGCTCGCGGTTGATGTGGATGCGGATGGCCTGGAAGCTGCGTGTGGCCGGGTGGGTCTTGCTGTCGCCGCGCGGCATCACCGAAGCGATCAGGTCGGCCAGTTGCGCGGTGCGCAGCAGCGGCTGTTCGGCGCGCCGCGCCACGATGGCGCGCGCGATACGGCGGCTCTGGCGTTCTTCGCCATAGGTCCACAGCACATCGGCGATCTCGCGGTCGCTGGCCTGCGCCAGCCACTCGGCTGCGCTCTGGCCGCTGTCCGGATCCATGCGCATGTCCAGCGGGCCGTCCTTGCCGAAACTGAAACCGCGCTCGGCCACGTCCAGCTGCGGCGAAGACACGCCCAGATCCAGCAGGATGCCGTCGACGGTGGCGGCGGCAACCACCTGGCCGAGTCCGGCAAAACTGCCGCGATGGATGGACACGCGCGCATCGCCACCGAAGCTGTGTTCGGCCACCGCGATCGCGTCGGGGTCCTTGTCCATCACCAGCAGTCGACCTCCCGGGCCAAGGTGTTCCAGCACGCCGCGCGCGTGCCCGCCACGCCCGAACGTGCCATCCAGATACGTTCCGTTTTCGGTCACTTGCAGGCCATCCAGCACCTGCGTGTACAGCACCGGCACATGGGCCGCCGGGGACTGCGACACCGGGTGACCGGGCTGCGCTTCACCGCGCATCCGGGCACCCCGGCTCACAACCTGAGATCGAGCAATTCATCGCCCAGATCCCCGTCAGACAATGTCTGCTGGATCAGTGCGCGATGTGCCTGCTCGCTCCAGAGTTCGAACTTGTCGCCCATGCCCAGCAGCACGGCTTTTTTCTCGATGCCCACTGCATTGCGATGGCTGGCCGGAATGCTCAGACGGCAGTTGGCGTCCAGCTCGAGCACCGCCGAAGAACCCACCAGTTTCTGCTGCAGCGTGCGGACCACGCGCTGGGTATTGGGCTTGGACATCACGTCGTCGCGCACCCGCTCCCACTCCTTTTCCGCATATAGCCACAGGCATCCGGCTTCGAACGGGTTGTAGGTGAGGACCAGACGGTTGCCGCTGACACGCGCAACGAGGTCGCGGTATGCGGTTGGCACCGCCATACGCCCCTTGTCGTCCACCGTGATGGCAGTCTCGCCCTGAAACACCGAATGCAACCTCGAATACCCGCTGGGGGATCATTGAACCACGAAAAACCACAAAACACCTGGTTTTCCCTCCGTTGCCCACCTTAGCAGCGCGTCAAAGGTTGTCAACAACTTTGAGGACCACAAATCGCCAGTCGCATCAATGAGTTGCGGCACTCTTTAGAGACTTGTTCAAAGGTTATCCACAAGTTGCTGTTTCATCTCATATTTTGAGATTGAACGGAAATTCAGGGCGGTGAAGGCCATGTAAACCCGACTGCCGTCTCACTTCACATTGCGCCAGCTACGTATCTCAACTGCGCAAACAAGGTGACAATCGGCGACATGTGTCTGGTCGCTCTTGCCTGGAAGGTCCACCCGCGCTGGCGTTTGCTGCTGGCAGGCAACCGTGACGAATTCCACGAACGTCCCACTGCGGCACTGGCGCGCTGGGCGGCGCCGGCCGACAACCTGCTGGCTGGCCGCGACCTGCGCTCCGGTGGCAGTTGGGTTGGCCTGGGTCGGGACGGACGCGCTGCGGTGGTCACCAATGTGCGCGACCCGCTCGCCACTTCTTCGGGGCACTCGCGCGGGCATCTGATCGCCGACTATCTGTCCGGCAGCCTGGGCGCTACCGTGTACGCCGACGCACTGGCCGGCGCCGCCCACGCCTTCCCACCGTTCAACCTGTTGCTGTGCGACGCCGACCGTTGCGAGCACCTGAGCAACCACCCGCCACTGGCGCGGCAACTGGCTGCGGGCATCCATGGCATGTCCAACGGGCCGCTGGATGCGCCGTGGCCCAAGACCGCTGCGCTGACCCAGGTGCTGCACCGCTGGTGCGCCGACGGCGATGAAGACCTGCAGCCGCTGTGGGCCGCCCTGGGCAACCCGGCCATCGCCCCCCACGCTGCGCTACCGCAGACCGGCGTGGACCTGGTGACCGAACGCCTGCTCTCGGCCGCCTTCATCAGCGGCCCCAGCTACGGCACCCGGGCCAGCACCATCGTTGCGGTGGACCATCACGGCCATGGCTTCATCCACGAACGACGCTTCGGGCCGAATGGGATTTTCCAGGGCGAGGCGCGCCTGGAGATCCCTGGCTCGCGTTGACAAGCCACACTCATGCGCATAGCCGAGGAGTCGGCGCATGAACCCACTATTCCGCTGTTTCTGCGCCAAAAAACCATCGAATCTGGCCACCAATGCCGACCTGGCGGCGCAAGTCCGCGCGATTCACCCGCTCGTTCGGCTAGCGCCAAACACGGCGGCAGGCGTTACGAATTGCGTGCCCCCATCCGCCCTTCGGGCACCTTCCCCCGCAGGCGGTGGAAGGGAGTCGATCGCATAGCGAGAGCCTCGACCAACGGCCTACCTGCAAGTCCCCTTCAGTCAAGGGGGCGCGGCGACAGCCGCGGGGATGTGGCATGCCCGGAGCCGGGACCCGCGTTTTGTACCGCCTGCGCAGTACGAAGCGTGGCCGCCTTTTTTAGGCCTACGCCCAAAAAAGGCGGCGGAGCCGGCCGATAAGCCGGGTTCTGTCGTGGACAGTCATTCGTCTAGGCGCTACGTCACCGCAGCGCTCAAGCAACCTACCCGGATCCAGCGCGGGCCACGCCAATGGATCCCTATTTGGTCTTGCTCCAGGTGGGGTTTGCCGTGCCGGTCCGTTACCGGACTCGCGGTGCGCTCTTACCGCACCATTTCACCCTTACCGGCCCCTCGCCACCCCTCTGCGGCCTCCGGGCGCACTTGGCGATGCGATGCATCGCCGGCACGTTCCAGCGGCGGCAGAGGGGTGACGAGGGACGTAGGCGGTATCTTTCTGTTGCACTTTCCGTCGGCTTGCGCCGCCCAGGCGTTACCTGGCACCTTGCCCTATGGAGCCCGGACTTTCCTCGGCACTCTTGCGAGTGACGCGACTGTCTGGCCGACTCCGCCGGGGCGCATTCTACGCTATCGCTGCCGTGCAGAACGGCGCGGCAATTTCAAGCTTGCCATTGCCCTGCAGTAGCGCACCCGGGCGCGAGAGGCGGTACCGATCAACCACCGTCGCATCCAGCCACGGTCCTGCGATGACCGCATTAGCCGCCATACAACGCCTTCCGCGGCGCGCCCGTGAGCTCGGCAGCGAGCTTGGCGGCGGTGGACGGCGGGAGGTGCTCGGCGAGCTTGGCGTAGACGCGGCGGCCTTCGGCGAGCTGGCCTTCGGCGGCGTCGGCGGCGCCCTGCACCATCACCACGAATTCGCCCTTGCGCTGGTTGTCGTCGGCTTCGACCTGGGCCTGCAGCTGCGCCAGGCTGCCGTCGAGCACGGTTTCGAAGAGTTTGGTCAATTCGCGGGCGATCACTGCCGGGCGCTCGTCGCCGAAGGCAAAGCGCAGGTCGGCCAACGATTCGACGATGCGGTGCGCCGATTCGTAGAACACCAGGGTGCGGGTCTCCCCTGCCAACCGCGCCAGGCGCTCGCGACGGGCGGCGCTCTTGGCTGGCAGAAAGCCTTCGAAGCCGAAGCGGTCGCTGGGCAGGCCAGCCACGCTGAGCGCAGCGATTGCCGCGCAGGCGCCCGGGACCGGGCTGACCTTGATGCCGGCGGCGCGCGCGGCGCGCACCAGTTTGAACCCCGGGTCGCTGACCAGCGGGGTGCCGGCGTCGCTGACGATGGCCAGCGACTCGCCTTCGCGCAGGCGCGCCACGATGCGTTCGGACATGGCGTCTTCGTTGTGGTCGTGCAGCGCCAGCAGCGGGCGGTCGATGCCGAAATGGCCGAGCAACTGGCGGGTATGGCGGGTGTCTTCGGCGCAGATCGCGGCCACGCCACGCAACACCTCCTGCGCGCGCGGCGACAGGTCGGCCAGGTTGCCGATCGGCGTGGCGACCACGTGCAGGGTTCCAGGGGACGTCATCAGCGGTTTTCCGGGGGCAAAGGGTAGAATCGTAGCGTTTTTAACGGTCCGCCCCGGCGGCCCCTGTCCAATGGATCTGAAATGAACAAGCGTGTTGCAAGGATCTCTGCCCTTTCGCTGATGATGATGCTGGCCGCCGGTTGCGCCACCAGCAGCGTCACGCCGACCGCCTCGCCGACGCAGAGCGCAGCGCTGGCACTGCTGGATCAGGGCAAACCGCGCGACGCCGCGCAGCAGCTGGAAGCCGAAGCTGCCAGTGCCAGCGGCGCGCAACGCAGCCGGCTGCTGGCTGCCGCGGCGTTCGGCTGGCACGACGCTGGCGACGATGCGCGCGCCCGCACGCTGCTGGCGCAGGTCAACGCGCGCCACCTGAGCGGCGAGGAGCGGGCCCGCTTCGGGCTGCTCACCGGCGAGCTGGCGGTGCTCGACAAGCAGGGCGCACAGGCATTGCAGGCCCTGGGCGACAGCCCGCAGGGGCTGACCCAGCCGCTGCAGACGCGCTGGCTGGTGGCCCGCGCTGCGGCGCTGGAAGCCACCGGCGACCTGTTCGGTGCCGCCGCCGACCGCGCGCGCGCCGATGCCAGCCTGACCGGCACCGCGCGCAGCGACAACCAGCGCGCCATCGTGCGCCTGCTTGCCGCGCTCGACGACGCCACCCTCAAGGGCCGCACCGCTGCGTTGCCGGCAGGCGACCCGTTGTACAACTTTGCCGGGCGCGCGTTGATCAGCCGCGGCCTGGCATTGCCGCGCGCCTTCGAGCGCGATGCACAGTGGGGCTTCGACACCAGCAAGCGCCCACCCGCCGAGCGCGATGGCTACCGCCCACCGGTCAAGCTGGGCGTGCTGCTGCCGATCACCGGCAACCTGGCCACCGCCGCCGCGCCGGTACGCGATGGCCTGCTGGCCGGCTACTACGCGGAAACCCGCCGCCGCCCGGAGGTGCAGTTCTTCGACACCGCCGGCACCGCCGCCGGTGCCAATGCCGCCTACGACAAGGCGGTGAGCGCCGGGGTGGATTACGTGGTCGGCCCGCTGGGGCGCGACGAAGTCAGCGCGTTGTTCGCGCGCGGCCAGCTGGCGGTGCCGGTGCTGGCACTGAACCGTCCCAGCGACAACAAGGCCCCGCCCACCGGCAGCGCAGGCTTCTCGCTGGCGCCGGAAGACGACGGCATCATGGCCGCCGAATACCTGCTCTCGCGCGAACGCCGCAACGTGCTGATCGTCGGCACCAGCGACGACAACGGCAAGCGCACCATCAAGGCCTTCCGCGACCGTTTCAGCGAACGCGGCGGCACGGTGGCCGGCAGCATCAGCGTGGCCGACGCGCCGGGCGACATCGGCGCGCAGCTGCGCAATTACGGCACCGCCGACGCGGTGTTCCTGGCGGTGCGCGGCAACACCGCGCGTGCTTTGGCGCCGCAGCTGGCGCTGGCCGGATTCGCCGGCAAGTCGCGCGTGGGCACCTCGCAACTAGTGGCCGGCACTGGCAAGGTCGAAGACGATCTGGCGCTGGATGGCATCGTCTATCCGAGCGAAACCTGGACCGCCCTGGGCGTGTCCGGCCTGCCGGCGGTCAGTCAGGTGGCCAGCACCCTGCCCAGCGCACGCGGCCCGGCCGCCCGCCTGTTCGCGTTCGGCTACGACGCCTGGAAGATCACGGCGTACCTGGAGAAACTCGCCACCGGCACCGATGGCGGCCTGCGCGGCGCCACCGGCACCCTGCACCTGGATGGCTTCGGCAACGTGCTGCGTACGCCGGCCTGGTCCACCTTCAGCGGTGGCCGCCCAACGCCGATCGCCGACGGCCGCTGAGCCATGCCGGTGGCGCGTCAGCAGCGTGGTGCGGCGGTCGAGGCGGCCGCACGCGCGTTGCTGGAGCAGGCCGGGCTACGGCTGGTGGTCGGCAACGCCAACTACCGCGGCGGCGAACTGGATCTGGTGATGCACGATGGGCCATCGCTGGTGTTTGTGGAAGTGCGCTACCGGCGCGACGACCGCTTCGGCGGCGGTGCGGCATCGGTGGACTGGCGCAAGCGTCGCAAGCTGGTGTTGGCCGCGCAGTTGTTTCTTGGCGCTCACCCGGCCCTGGCGGCGCTGCCGTGCCGCTTCGATGTGGTCGATGCCAGCGGCGAACCGCCGGTATTGCACTGGATCCGCGACGCGTTCCGCGCCGACGATTGCTGACCGCCACCGACGCTCACGCCAACGTTTCTTATGCCAACCATCATGACCCATGCTGCCGTGCCATTGGCGCTGTGGTGGGCCAGCGAACGCGGCCGCATCTCGCCGCTCCTGCTCGCGGCCGGCGTGGCGGCGGCGATGCTGCCCGATGCCGATGTGCTGGCGTTCGCGCTGCACATTCCCTACGCCGATGCATTCGGCCATCGCGGCGCCAGCCACTCGCTGTTGTTCGCCAGCGTCATCGCACTGCTCGGCGCCGCGGCGCATCGCAGCCTGCGTGCGGATGCCGTGCAGGCGTCCGTATTTTTGTTCGTCTGCGCCGCATCGCACCCGCTGCTGGATGCGATGACCTCCGGCGGCCTGGGCGTTGCGCTGGGCTGGCCGTGGAGCCAGACGCGCTGGTTCGCACCATGGCGGCCGATTCGGGTGTCGCCATTCGCGACCGGCTTCTTCAACGCGCGCGGCCTGAGCACGTTGCTCTCCGAGCTGCGCTGGGTCTGGTTGCCGCTCACCGTCGCCGTGCTGGGGTGGAAATGCATCCAGCGCGCGGCACCACAGGATCGCATGTCATGACCGATGTACTTCCCACCGCACTTGCCGAGGTGTTGGCCGCGCGCCTGGGTACCGATGGCTGGTTGACTGGCGACGATGCGCGCCGCCGCTATGGCGAAGACGATTCGCGCCGCTGGGCACTGCCCGCCGCGGTGGCGTTGCCGCGCGACACCGACGAGGTGGTGGCGATCGTGCAGGCGTGCCGCGCGCACGGCGTGCCGATCGTGGCGCGCGGCGCCGGCACCGGCACCACCGGCGCGGCGGTGCCGTTTTCCGGCGGCGTGGTGGTGTCGATGGCGCGCATGCATCGCCTCATTGCGCTGCGCCCGGAAGACCGCTGCGCGGTGGTGCAACCGGGCCTGCTCAATGGTGACCTGCAACAGGCGCTGCAGCCGCATGGCTTGTTCTGGCCGCCGGATCCGTCCAGCGCGGAGATCTGCAGTATCGGCGGTAATCTATCCACCAACGCCGGCGGCCCGCGCGCGGTGAAGTACGGCGCCACCCGCGACAACGTGCTCGGCCTGGTGGCGGTGACCGGCACCGGCGAGGTGATCCGCTGCGGCGGCGCGTACACCAAGAACTCCACCGGTTACGACCTCACCCATTTGCTGGTCGGCAGCGAGGGCACCCTGGCGATCATCGTCGAGGCGACCTTGAAGCTGACCCCGCGCGCGATTGCGCAGGCCGGCCTGCGCGCGCTGTACCGCGATGCGTCCAGCGCCGCAGCCGCGGTGTCGCGGCTGATGGCGCAGCCGACCACGCCGACCATGCTGGAATTCATGGATGCCAGTGCGATCGCGCTGCTGCGCCGCAATGGCAGCGATGTGCCCGACGCCGGCGCCATGCTGTTGATCGAAGCCGACGGCGATCACGACACCTTGCCGTACGCGCTGCAAGCGTTGCACGACGCCGCCGATGGCGAGGGTGTCTTGAGCCTGGACGTGGCCACCGATGGCAGCGCACGCGACAAGCTGTGGGCCGCACGCCGCGCCTTGTCGCCTGCCCTGCGCACCATCAAGCCGGGCAAGATCAACGAAGACGTGGTGGTGCCGGTGTCGCGCATCCCCGAACTCGTCGCCGGCGTGGAAGCGCTCGCTGCGGAATTCGCGCTGCCCATCGTCGCCTTCGGCCATGCCGGCAACGGCAACCTGCACGTCAACATCATGTACGACCCGGCCGATGCCGACGAAAATGCCCGTGCGCATGCCGCCCTGCCGCGGCTGTTTACGCTGGTGCTGGCGCTGGAAGGCACGCTCTCCGGCGAGCACGGTATCGGCGTGGCCAAGCGCGATTTCATGAGCCAGGCGTTCAGCGCACCGACCTTGGCGGCGATGCGCGCGATCAAGGCCGCGCTGGATCCGGATGGGATCTTGAATCCGGGCAAGGTGTTGCCGCCCGCTTAGTGGCGCGCCCGGATCAGCGCGTGACGCCGATAAAGCGCAGGCCCACGCCGAGCTCGGTGACGATGTAGTGCGGGTCGGCGGCATCGTCGTGCAGTTTCTGGCGCAGCTTGCCGACCAAAATGCGCAGGTAATGGGTGTCTTCTTCGTGGGTCGGGCCCCACACTTCGCGCAGCAACTGCGGTTGGGTGACCACGCGGCCGGCGTGTTTGAGCAGCAGTGCGAGCAGGGCGTATTCCTTGCGGCTCAGCGGCACGGGCTCGCCGTTGAGGGTGACCTCGCGCAGGCCCAGGTGGATATGCAAGCGGCCGTCGTCGAACACGCTTTCTTCCACCGTGCTGCCGGCGCCGGCCTGGCGCAGCAGCGAGCGGATGCGGGCCATCAATTCCTGCACGCCGAAGGGTTTGGTGACGTAGTCGTTGGCGCCGGCATCGAGCGCGGCGACCTTTTCGGTTTCGCCGGCGCGCACGGTGAGCATGATCACCGGCACGTTGGACCACTGGCGGATCTCGTGCAGCACTTCATGCCCATCGCGATCGGGCAGGCCGATGTCCAGCACCACCAGTTCGGCGCCCTGCCCGGCCAGCAAGGCCAGGCCTTCTTCGCCGGTGCCGGCCTGCAGCACACGATAGCCCTGCGCACGCAGGCTGATGTCGAGGAAACGGCGGATCTGCGGCTCGTCGTCGACGATCAGCACGCGGGCGGGCGGGATGGCGGTGAGGTCAGTCGGCATCGGGGCGAGGTGGCGCGGCGGGAACGAGCAACGGCAGCGTAATGCGGATGGTGGTGCCGTGACCATGCGCGCCTGCCAATGCTTCCACGCTGCCCCCGTGCGCGCCGATCATGCCCTGGCAGATGGCAAGACCCAAGCCGGTGCCGTTGCGCCCGCGGTCGCCGCGCTCCACGCTGTAGAACATGTCGAAGATCCGCGCGCGCTCGTCTTCGGGAATACCCGGACCCTGGTCGCCGATGTCGACCTGCAACGCGCCGGCACGCAGCTGCGCGTGCACGGTCACCGGCACGCCGGCTGGCGAAAATTTCGCCGCATTTTCCAGCACGTTGAAGATGGCCTGTTCCACCAGCGCCGGATGCACCCAGATCGCCGGCAGGTCGGCGGCCAGGTCCAATTGCAGGCGCACCTCTTGCTGGTAGCGCTGCAGGCGGCGGGCGGCCGAGCCAATCAATTCGTCGACGCCGATCCAGTCGCGATTCAAGGTCAGGCCAGTGTGGCCGAGCCGGGTCATGTCGAGCAGGTTCTGGATGTAGCGATCCAGCCGCTCGCCTTCGAGCTGGATGGTGTCGAGCAGACTGTGGCGGTCGTGCGCGTCCATCGCATCGCCGTAGCTGGCCAGGCTGCTGGCCGAGCCGATCATCGAGGCCAGCGGCGAGCGTAGATCGTGCGAGACCGACGAGAGCAAGGCAGAACGCAGGCGCTCGGTTTCGCCGCTGACGCGTGCGCCTTCCAGATCGGCGACCAGGCGCGTGCGCAGCGCTGCCTGGCCGATGTCTTCCACCATCGCTTCGGCCAGGCGGCGTTGTTCCAGGCCGGGCCGTTGCAGAGCCTGTCGAAAGCGCAGCGCGGCCACACCCAGGGTGCCGCGCTCGTGGCGCACCGGCAGGCACCACCACTGCGCCCCGGCCAGGGTATCGGTGAAGCGGCCGGCCGGTTGGCCGTGGCGCTGGGTCCAATCGGCGGCGCTGCGATCGAGCGCACCGAAGCTGCTGGGTGCGTCGCTTTCGCGCTGCTCCAGGCGTAGCCAGACCTCGGCATCCAGCGCAGTGGTCAGCGCGCGACGGCCGGCTTCCAGCACCTGCCCCAGATCGGCGGCGGTGCTGAGTTGGCGGGCCAGCGCCTGCAAGGCGTTGGCATGCGCATTGGCCGCGCGCAAGGCCAGGACCTGGCTGCGCAAACGCGAGGCCAGCCGGCCGGCGACCAGCGCGGCGATCAGGAACATGCACACCGTCACCACGCCCTGGCGTGCGCTGATCTGCAAGGTGAAACGCGGCTCGATGAAGAAGAAGTTGTAGGCGACAAAACTCAACAATGCGGCAACCACCGCAGCGGCCATGCGCGTGCGCGACGCCACCAGCACCACCGCGACGATGAACACCATCGACAGGTCGTCGATATCGGTCCAGCGTTGCAGCAACCACGCCACCCCCACCGCACCAGCGGCCGCGATCGCAGCGAACGCCATGTCGTAACGCTGCAGCCATTGGCGCGGGTTGCGCCAGCGTTGGCGCGCACGTGCGCGCGCATCGGCGGAGCTGACGATCACCAGTTCGTAATGCGCGCCACGTTGCAGCAATTGCTGGGTCAGCGTGCGGTTGAACATGCGCGCCAGCGGGCGCTCGCGGGTGCGCCCCAGCACCAGGGTGGAGATGCCGTTTTGCGAGGCGAAATCCAGCAAGGCATCGGCGACGTTGGCGCCGTGCAGCAGCGCGGTGTCGCCACCGAGGCGATGGGCGAGCGCGAATGCGCGATCGATTTCCAGCTGCCAGGCTGCATCGGTCACGGTGCGGGCCTGCACGGTGACCACCGTCCACGGTGCATCGCGCCGCTCCGACAGACGCCGCGCCACGCGCACCAGATAATCCGAGCTGCCGCGGCCATCGATGGCCACCACCACGCGGCGTCGCAACGCGGCGGTGCCAGGCAGGCCGCGCGCGGCCTGGGTATCGCGCAGATCGCTGTCGACGCGGTCGGCAGCGGTCTGCATCGCCAGCTCGCGCAACGCGGTGAGGTTGGAAGGCGAGAAAAACTCCTGCAATGCCTGCGTGGCCTGCTCGGGCAGATACACCTTGCCCTGCTGCAGGCGCTCGATCAGTTCGCGTGGCGGCAGGTCCACCAGCACGATGTCGCGCAGCCGGTCGAAGACGGCATCGGGCACGGTCTCGGACACGCGCACGCCGGTGATGCGCAGCACGATGTCGTTGAGGCTTTCCAGGTGCTGGATATTGACCGTGGTGTAGACGTCGATTCCGGCATCGAGCAACTCTACGATGTCTTGCCAGCGTCGCTCATGGCGGCTGCCGGGCACGTTGCGGTGCGCCAGCTCGTCGATCAGGGCCAGCCGCGGTTTGCGTGCCAGCAACGCATCCAGGTCGAGTTCTTCCAGCATGCGGCCCTGGTAACTCACGCGGGCGCGCGGCAGCAGCGGCAGGCCTTCCAGCAGCGCCGCGGTTTCGCTGCGCCCGTGCGTTTCCACCACGCCGGCCACCACATCCATGCCCTGGCGCAGGCGCTCGCGCGCCCGCGACAACATGGCGTAGGTCTTGCCGACCCCGGGCGCGGCGCCCAGGAACACCGTCAACCGCCCGCCGTGTTCGCGCTGTAATTGGCCGATCAGGGCATCGGCTTGCTGGGTACGGGCGTCGTTCATCGGGAATCGGGAATCGGGAATCGCAGAGCGTACAGCTGCGTGATGATCCTAGTGCGCCTGCTTCACACCATTCTCCAGTCCCGACGCCCCATTCCCGGCTTGATCGAGCGCCAGATTCAAGGCGAGCACATTCACCCGTGGCTGCCCAAGCAGTCCGAACTGGGGTGCTTCGGTGGCCGCCTGCACCAGGGCGGCAACGCGTTGCTCGGGCCAGCCGCGCGCGGCGGCCACGCGGCGGATCTGCACCCGTGCGCCGGCCGGGCTCAGGTGCGGGTCCAGGCCGCTGCCGGATTGGGTCAGCAGCTCGCCCGGTACGGCCTCAGGGGCGATGCCGTCGCGTGCGACCACTTGCGCACGCGTGGTGGCGATGCGGGCCAGCAGCTCAGGATTGGAGCGGGCCTGGTTGCTGCCAGCCGCGGCGGTGAGGTCGTACTTGGCAGCCGACGGACGCGGCTGGAAATAGCGCGCATCGGTAAACGGCTGGGCCACCAAGGCCGAACCAACCACGCGCGCATCGACGCGCATCAGCGACCCGGTGGCCTGCTCGGAGAACAGCGCACCGGTGATGCCGGTGGCGATCAGCGAGTAGGCCAGGCCCAACCCGAACAAGGTGAACACCGCGAGCACGAGCGAACCGCGCAGGACGCCGTCGTCGCGTAACGGCAAGGAAGAAGACATGGACATGTTCCCGGAAGAAGAAAGGGGCATCACGCGTGGCTCAGGCACCGAGGACGGCAACCAGCGCCAGATCGATCACTTTGATCGCAGCGAACGGCAGCAACACGCCACCCACGCCGTAGATCAGCATGTTCCGGCGCAACAGCGCGGTGGCGCTGGAAGGACGAAAACGCACACCGCGCAACGCCAGCGGAATCAAGGCCGGAATGATCAACGCATTGAAGATCAGCGCCGCCAGCACCGCATGGCGCGGGCTGGAGAGCTGCATCACGTTGAGCGCTGCCATCGACGGGATGGCGGCAGCGAACAGCGCCGGCAGGATCGCGAAATACTTGGAAACGTCGTTGGCCAGCGAGAACGTGGTCAGCGCGCCACGCGTGATCAGCTGCTGCTTGCCCACCTCCACCACCGCCAGCAGCTTGGCCGGATCCGAATCCAGATCCACCATGTTGCCGGCTTCCTTGGCAGCCTGCGTGCCGGAGTTCATTGCCAGGCCCACGTCGGCCTGCGCGAGCGCCGGGGCGTCGTTGGTGCCGTCGCCGACCATCGCCACCAGTCGCCCGCCCGTCTGTTCGGCACGGATGCGTGCCAGCTTGTCTTCCGGGCGAGCCTGGGCGATGTAGTCGTCCACGCCGGCTTCGGCAGCGATCGCGGCTGCGGTGAGCGGGTTGTCGCCGGTGATCATCACCGTCTTGATGCCCATCGCACGCAACTGCGCGAACTTTTCCTTGATGCCCTGCTTGACCACGTCGCTCAACTCGACCACACCGAGCACATGACGGCCTTCGGCCACCACCAACGGTGTGGCACCGCCACGTGCGACTTCTTCGATACGGCCCTGCAGTTCCGGCGAGACCGTCGCGCCCTGCGCCTGCACATACGCCACGATCGAATCGCCGGCGCCCTTGCGGATGCTGCGCCCGCCGATATCCACGCCGGACATGCGCGTCTGCGCGGTGAACGCGATGAAATTCCCACCCTCCGCCTCCGCTGCGATGGCACCTTGCTGACGCGCCAGCTTGACGATGGATTTCCCTTCCGGCGTCGGATCGGCCAGCGAGGCGAGCATGGCCGCATCGCGCAATTGCGCGCGGTCGACGCCGGCCAGCGGATGGAACGCAGTGGCCTGGCGGTCGCCGTAGGTAATGGTGCCGGTCTTGTCGAGCAGCAGCACATCCACGTCGCCGGCCACTTCCACGGCCTTGCCGGATTTGGCCAACACATTGGCCGACAGCGCGCGGTTCATGCCGGCGATGCCAATTGCCGGCAACAGCCCGCCGATGGTGGTCGGGATCAGGCACACCAGCAACGCGATCAGCAGCAGCGGATCCAGCGTGACGCCGACAAAACCCGCGATCGCCGGCAACGATGCCACCACGATCAGGAACGTCAGCGTCATCGCGGCCAGCAACAAGGTCAGCGCAATTTCGTTCGGCGTCTTTTGCCGGTTGGCGCCTTCCACCAACGCGATCATGCGATCGAGAAAGCTGTGCCCCGGCTCGGCGGTGACCTTGAACACGATCTCGTCGGAGAGCACGCGCGTGCCACCGATGACGCCGCTGCGATCGGTGCCGGCCTCGCGCAGCACCGGCGCCGATTCGCCGGTTACCGCCGCTTCGTTAATGGTGGCAACACCCCGCACGATCTCGCCATCGGCCGGCACGAATTCGCCTTCGGACACCATGACGTAATCGCCCGGGCGCAACTCCGCTGCCGGCACGCGCGTTTCGCGGCCACCGAGTACGGTTTCCACCCTGCGTGCCACCAGGTCCTTGCGCGCACGCCGCAGCGATGCGGCCTGGCCGCGGCCGCGCGCTTCGGCGATGGCCTCGGCAAAATTGCCGAACAGCACGGTGATGAACAGAATCGCCGTCACCGCCCAGCCGAAGCCGGCATGCGAATGCCCGCTGGCGGTGATCACCGCCGCCAGCAAGGTACCACCCATCACCACCGCCATCACCGGGCTGCGCAGCAGATGCCGCGGCGCCAACTTGGCGAACGCCGCACGCATCGCCGCAGCCAGCACGGCGGCATCGAACAACGCTGCGTCACCGCGCTCGCGTTTTTCAGTCGTATCGATCGTAGACATTGCTCAGAATTCTCAGGACGCCGCCAGGGCGAGGTGTTCAGCGATAGGACCCAGCACCAGTGCCGGCATGAACTGCAGCACGGTCAGCACGATCACGATCGCCATCAGGGTCAGCGCAAAGGTGGGCGTTTCGACCTGCAGGCTGCCGGCCGACTCCGGTGCACGCCGCTTCACTGCCATGCGTGCGGCCACCATCAACGGCAGGATCAATGCCGGATACCGTCCCAGCGCCAGCACCACCGAGCAGCTCAGATTCCACCAGTACGTGGCATCGCCCAGGCCTTCGAAACCCGAGCCATTGTTGGCGAACGCAGAGGTGTACTCGTAGAACACCTGGCTGATGCCGTGGAAGCCGGGGTTGGAATTGGCAGTCAATGCCGGGACTGCCAGCGCCACTGCAGTAAAGCCCAGCACCACCAGCGGCTGCAGCAGGATCAACAGCGCCAGCAACTGCACTTCGCGCGATTCGATCTTGCGACCGAACAACTCCGGCGTGCGTCCGGTCATCAAGCCGGCCAGAAACACGCTCAGCAACAGATACACCACGAATTGCTGCAGGCCGCAGCCGATGCCGCCCCAGATGGCGTTGATCAGCATGTCGACCAACGTGACCAGGCCACTCAGCGGCGCCAACGAATCGTGCATCGCATTGACCGAGCCATTGGAGGTCTGCGTGGTCAACGCCGCCCACAATGCCGAGGCGTCCGCACCGATGCGCACTTCCTTGCCTTCCATCAACGCCGGCGAGCTTGCGGTGGCCGAGTGCGCTTCAGACCACAGCAAGAGCGCGGTGGATGCGGCCGACATCGTCAACATCGTGCCGAACACCAACGCCGTGAGCCGCTTGCGCCCGGTCAGGTAGCCGACCATGAACACCACGCTCATCGGCAGCAAGACCAAGGCGAGGGTTTCAAGCAGATTGCTCAACGGCGTAGGGTTTTCCAGCGCCACCGAACTGTTGGGGCCATACCAGCCACCGCCGTTGGTACCGAGCTGTTTCACCGCCACCATCGCCGCAACCGGGCCCACCGCAATGGTCTGCTTGGGCATGCCGGCGCTGCTATCCAATGGCGTCGCCGTCGCTGCGCCCTGTAGCGTGGATGGCACGCCCTGCCAGCCGAGCAGCACGGTCCACAGCAGGCACAGCGGCAACAACACGCGTACGCTGGAGCGGACCACGTCGGCCCAATAATTGCCGACGTCGGCTTCAGGCAGCGCTTCCAGGCCGGAACCCGTGTGCTGGCGTCCCTGACGCGACACTTCCGGCTCCGAAATCTACGCCACAGCCGTCGTGTCCAGAATCGGAGCAGCAATCGACGCCTGTTTGGCTACGCGCCCACCGAACAAGGCGCGCAGCGTCGCAACCGCCAATGCCAATCCCATCATCGGCGTCACCACCTGCAGGCCGACGATGCCGGTCATCTGCGCCAGATACGACAACTGCGCCTGGCCGGAATAATGCTGCTGATTGGTATTGGTGACGAACGACACCATGGTGTGCAGCGCGGTATCCCACCGCATGTTGGGGATGGCATCCGGGTTGAACGGCAGCCATGCCTGGGTCATGAACACCACCCAGGTCAGCAAACCAACGACAAGGTTGCTGAGCAGAAAGGCCATGCTGTAGCCGCGCCACGACATGCCCTGCTGCGGGCGTGTGCCGAGCAGTGCGTACAACGGCCGTTCGATCCAGCCGAACAGCGCATCGCCACGCATCGGTGCGCCGCGCATCACCGCGGCCATGTAACGGCCCAGGGGCCACGCCAGCACGATGGCCAGCGCGTACACAAGAAAGGTTTCAGTCATTGGAGCGCACTCGGATCAGAAGTCTTCGGGCCGCAGCACCACGTACAGCAGGTACGCAGCAGCAACGAGTACGGCCACGCCGCACAACAGGGACAACCAGCCAGGCATGTCGGTCACTCCCCCATCTGCGCGCACGGCGGCGCGATCAATGCGATGTGCAACGACGTAGGCAGCGTATGCGTGCCCACATGGCAAAGCGCTGCCGCACCGTGCGCGCAGCGCCGATGGAGCAGACAGGTCAAGGGATGCATCGGGATCGTCCACGGCGGAACCGCTCCGCCAATCTGCGCAGTCTCTGCCTGGGCCGCGTAAAGTCGCTATGGACCTGCCGCGGGCGCGACGTAAAGTCCGCATAAAATGCGCCGGGCAGCCCTGCGCCTCAACCAGATAACCCTCTGGGCGCTCCGACTGCTGGCTCCCCCGACTGCGCGGGCCTGACGGCGCGCAGATGGCAGCCATGCTGTGAAGCCCCATCTGCTCTAGGTCGCGCCGGACAGGGTGGCACCAGGCAGATGCACGTCTGCTGGTGTGACCACAGCACACTCAATCAAACAGTGCTCACATGTCCAGATACCTGCGCGACACAGTCGCAAGCATCATGCTGGCCGTGGCGATCGCGTCATCGCATCTGGCGATGAGTTCAGCGGCCTGGTTCGGAATCGCAGCGGCCTGCGCACGGACAGCGGCGATGACCGGTATCTGCTCGCTCGGGAAGAGGCTCCCCGCCGCTGCAAGCACATCCAGGCTGCACAGATAACGCACCGCGGCAGGCTGGTGTGGCAACGCTCCGGCCAACCGCCTCAGCACCGCAGCGCCACTCTCGGTGCTGTCCAATGCGTGCACGGCCCGCGTCAATTCCCTGAAGGCGGCCTGGCGCACTCCCGGATTGGGCAGTCTGTTCAACAAGGCCACCAAGTGGGTCAAGGCTTCGGCTCCATCGCCCGAACGCGCGAGGTACTCGGCAAGCTGCGCATACGCCTGCTGGAATCGATGGATCGGCTCCAATCCGACAAGATGCAGGCGTAGGGTCACCTCCGCCAGCAGGCGGGGGCCGGTCTGGAGCGCGGCAGCCTCGGTGATCGCCAGATTGACTGCCTCCTCGGGCAGCTGCCTGATCGCAGAGGCCAGCAAATGAAACGGAAGTGCTCCGCCGATGCCTCCGGCAGCGCCGCCCTGGGCCGGAGCCACGGCGCCTTGCGCGCCTGGCTCAGCATCACCTTGCACGCCCCCTGCATCAGCCTCTGCTACTGCCCCCATATGGCCACCGTGCGCTGCTCCGGCAGCAGCCTGCAGCGCCTGCCTTCGCGTGGCAATCAAACTGGGCAAGATTGCATGGAAGGCGAGCGCGCGCAGGTCCTCGGGCAAGCATCCCAGGTCATCCGTCAAGCGCGCCACCACGCGAAATGCCATATTCCCGGAATAGCGGGTGGCGTGATTCAACACCTCGGTAAACGCCTCAAATCGCTGCGCCTGCGGCAAGGATGGAATCCGCGCCGCAAGCCTTCCGTATCCGCGCAATATCTGCTCGCTGCGATCCTCATCGTCCGGATAAGGGAAATGCGTCACCTCGTCCAGGGCGACACGCATGCTCTCTGCACTATGGACGGCCCCGAACTCCAAGCTCGGGTCATAGCGCGGCCGCGCGGTCAGGAACGCTCGCATCCCGCTGGTGTCTTCCGCCATCTGCCGCGAGACGCTACCCAGGCGCGCGAGGCTGCGTGGTCCGCACCGCTGCAAAATCTCGCGACGGAGATCATTCGGCACGCTGGGTTGGCACTGTGCCTGGATCGAGGACTCCTTGGCTCCCCGAAGCCTGTGACGTCAACGCCTCCTGCGTTTGGCTGGTTGACTCCACAGCATGCGGCAGACCGGTTCGATTGATCGGCATCTCGGGGCTCCTGCGGTGTGCCGCAGCAGCGGCATCGAGTTAGGCTTCGTGCCTACTTTCCCGAAAGCGGCATCATCTGCGCGCGCACTGTCAGAAATCGCGTTCGCCTGAACGAACGCGACGTGACCGGTGCAGATGTGGGTTCTGCGGATGGCCTGCCATCGGCCGCTGTTCGCCAGTACCGCGGCGGGCGACCTGGGATCGATGCAGATGCGGCGTGCCGCCCTACCGCAGCGGCACGTTCAACACGGACGGCGCTGCAACTGGCGAGGTGAATGTCACCGTGCCACCGCCCTCGCTGGCATCGGTATAGCGCGCGTCGCGGGTGTCGATCACCAAGACCAGTCGCTGCCCTGCGGGAATCTCGGTTGCCGCCGCCTGCAGCGGCCAGTCCAGCGTGACTGCGCGCCCCGATGTGGCATCGCGCAACGAATACGGCGCATGCGTAATCAGTTTCGCCACGCCCAGCGCATCCATGCAGTAGAGATACGCGAAAAGGCTGACGTTGGACTGACTGGGCACCACTGTGACGCGTAGCGACGGGCTACCGGCCAGGCGCCGGGTGCTGTTCGATGGCGAGCCGACCCACACTGCGGCGCCGGCGCGGTTGACCAGCGGAATGGAGGTGCTCACCGGCAGGCCGATGCCCTGCAGCAAACCGCTGACCAGCACCACCCCGGAATCGGCCACGGTCGGCACGTCGGTGGCGATGCGCGATTGCCAACCGCTCGACGTCCCGCCGGTCAATCCACCAGTGGGGCTCAGCAACCCTGCTGGTGCCGACAGACCAAGCTGTGTCGTGGCCTGTTGGACCGATGCCCAGTCCGGATAGTCCAGCCATTGACCCGCACGTGGCGAGAGCCGCACTGGCGCTTCTGCATCCACGCCGTTGCGAAGCTGCTTGAGATGGCGATCGAACCAGCGCGTGGTCGCGGTATAGATCTCATTCGGTAACCCCAATGCGCCGGGCAGCTCTGCGGTGGCGTGATCGCCCTGGCTGAGCAGCAGTTGTTTGGGGCCACGCAACTGGTTGAAGAACGCAATGGTCTGATTGGGCGGAAACAATCCGTCGTTGAAGGCATTACCCAACAGGACCGCGGTACCACGCGCATTGAGCGCTGCCACATCGGTCGAAGGGCTGCGCGAGGCGGCCTGCGGCAGGAAGCCCTGCACCGCGCCGTCGTAATCGCCTTGCGCCACGCGTGCGCCGATCTGCGCCGATCTGCGCCAGATCCGGGCCGGCCCGGCCGGTCAGGGCGCCCGCACCCACCAGCAATCCCACGCCCTGCTGGCTCACCGTGCGATTGGAATACAGCGAGGCTTCCAGATCGGCCCAACCGCTGAGCGCGGCCACTGCCTTGATACGCGGGTCGCGCTCGGCCGCCAGCAGGCTGATGCCTGCCCCGTACGAAATGCCCGACGCGCCGATCGCATTGGGATTGGCCGGTGTATGCGCCAATGCCCAGTCGATCACCGCACTGACGTCTTCCACCGTGTCCGGCCCGGCGATATCGATCTGCCCAGCCGAATCCCAGAATCCACGCGAGGTATAGCTGACCACCACGTAGCCGTCGCTGGCCAGTTGGGTAGCGCGCCCCAGATATTCCAGATTGGGCAACGACCAGCTGGCCGGCATCACGATCAGCGGAAACGGCCCGGCGCCCTGCCCTTGCGGTACCAGCACCAATGCGCCCATTTGGGCGCCGTCCCAGCCTGGAATGCGTTCATAGGTCTTGCTGAAGGCGCCCGCCACGGCCGACGCCGATGCCAACAGCAACGCCAGTGCGGCGATGCTCCCGATCCAACGCTTGCTCATGCTGCTGTCTCCCATGCAAAGCCGGGCCGGGATGGCCCAGCGGCAACTGCGATGCATCCGTGGTTGGGGGGGAGAACGTGGCGAACGTACCAGACGGTACGGTATGGCTCAAGGGCCGGGATTCGGGATTCGGGATTCGGGATTCGGGATTCGGGATTCGGGATTCGGGATTCGGGATTCGGGATTCGGGATTCGGGATTCGGGATTCGGGATTCGGGATTCGGGATTCGGGATTCGGGATTCGGGATTCGGGATTCGGGAT